>JBAVNP010000084.1:0-5597 GCA_049691175.1 Sedimentisphaerales bacterium | reverse complement strand
TCGACAAGGTTCAGGGCGAGCCTGAGAAAAAACAGTTTGACAGGATAATTATTACAGCCGCGACTCCTGAAATGCCAAAACCACTGCTCGAACAATTAAAAACAGGCGGTCTTGCAGTTGTGCCGCTGGGAGCCGATTATGTGCAGGACCTTGTGGTTATTGAGAAAACCGCAAACGGTTTAAAGACAAAAGCAGTCTGCGGATGCAGATTCGTAAAACTTATAGGAAAATTCGGCTACGCGGAATAAATATGACAGAAAAACCTTTGGATAATATCAGCCTTGATATGCCGGTGCAGTTCTTAAAGGGCGTTGGGCCCGCAAGGGCGGAGGCATTTGAAAAACTGGGCGTTAAAACCGCATCGGATTTACTCGAATACTATCCCAGGGACTGGTACTTTGCGCCGGAACCTGTAAAAATCGAAAAAGTAAAATTAAATCAAACCGTTACTCTTGCGGGAATTGTCGAAAGCACGGATTTTCAATATTGGCGAAAACCATCATATTTTGAGGCTTATGTAAATGATGAAACAGGTTCGTGCAGAATTATCTGGTTTAACAGCAAATTTCTGCAGGGCAAAATCATACCGGGCCAAAAACTTATCGTCTGGGGAAAAATCGGTCAGTATAAACACCAGCTCCAGCTTACCAATCCGAAATTTGTAATAGTGGAAGATGATGAGATTGCCGCCGACAGCTTCAGCGGACCGGTTTATCCGGGAACAAGTGAGCTTTCAAGCGGACAGATAAAAAGAATTGTCCGCCAGTCGCTCGAAAAAATAGTTGAGCTTGTGCCTGAATTTTTTGATGCAGGCTTTCTGAAGAAATCAAACCTTGCAGAGCGGCAAAAGGCATTTAAATGGCTGCATAACCCCGAGAACGAATCGCAGGTTGAAAAGGCAAAGCGCAGATTGAAATACGATGAGCTGTTTTTAATGCAAGCCGCTCTGGCGCTGCGGCGATATAAGGTGAGGAATTTTTCAAAAGCTGCTGCGCTCGAATGCACTGAACTGATTGACAAGAGAATAAGAAAACGGTTTCCGTTTTTGCTTACCGAAGACCAGGATAAAGTAATCGGGGAGATTGTCTCCGATTTGGCCAAGACCATTCCTATGAACCGTCTGCTTCAGGGCGATGTCGGCAGCGGAAAAACGGTTGTCGCGCTGTATGCCGCTCTTATCGCGGTCGCAAATAAAATGCAGGTCGCGATAATGACGCCGACGGAGATTCTTGCCGAGCAGCACTTCATAAACATTGAGCGGTATCTGAAAAACAGCGATGTAAAAAGAGTTCTTATCACAGGCGGTATTATCGGCGAGAAGAGAAAAAAGATTCTCGACGATATTCAATCAGGCGATACCGATATTATTGTCGGCACTGTCGCTTTATTGCAGGAAGACATACAGTTTGCCAATCTGTCCCTTGTAATAATAGATGAGCAGCACAAGTTCGGCGTTCATCAGCGGGCGCAGTTAAGAAAAGACGCGACGCCGCATTGTCTCGTTATGACGGCAACGCCTATACCGAGAACACTGGCGATGACGGCCTTCGGCGATTTGGATATATCTGTTGTGAAACACTCGCCGCCGGGCAGGGGACAGATAATAACAAGATGTATTCAGCCTAAGGATTTGCCAAAGGCTTATGATTTCATCCGCGAAAGACTCAAAGCGAAAAAACAGGCGTATTTTGTTTATCCGAGAATCGCCGACAGCGAAAACGGCGATGTCAAAGCCGCAATAGCAGAATATGAAAACCTGAGCAAAAATATTTTTCCGGAATTCAATGTCGGTCTTTTGCACGGACAAATGTCAGGCGCGGACAAACAAAAAATAATGAATGACTTCAGAAAGGCCAAAATTCACTGCCTCGTATCAACCGTCCTGATAGAAGTTGGTATTGATGTTCCCAATGCGACGATAATGGTTATCGAAGGAGCAGACAGGTTCGGTCTTGCCCAGCTTCATCAGCTTCGCGGCAGGATTGCAAGAAGCTCGTCAAAGGCGTATTGCCTGCTGGTTGCACAGACTGAAAACGAAACGGCAAAAAGCAGACTCGAAATAATGGAGCGCAGCAATGACGGCTTTGAAATAGCGGAGCACGACCTTAAAATCCGCGGGCCAGGCGAGCTTTTAAGCGCGCGTCAGCACGGCCTGCCTGACCTGAAAATCGCAAATATTATCGACGATTTTGACCTGCTGACTCTTGCAAGAAAAGACGCTTTTGAGCTTGTAGAAAAAGACCCAATGCTTAAATCGGCTGAACATAAGAACATAAGGGCAGAACTTGGGCGGAAATTTGCCGATAGCCTCGGTCTTGTTGATGTGGGGTAAAAAAATACAGGTTGGCAGTAAAGAAAAAGTTAATTCATAAGTCGGTCGTAAATGTTTTTTCTATGACCAATTCGGATAACAAATACCAAAAGTTCCCTGTTGTGTATTTGATAAACTATCCGGTAATCTCCTGAACGTATACGGTATAAATTTTTAGCGCCTTTTATTGTAATACAGCCTGCCGGGCGCGGATTTTCAGCAAGGGTTCGCAATTTATTGATTATCTGTCTCCGTATTTTAGAGTCCAGTGTTTCAAGAAACTTGACAGCCTTGTCCTCAATTTTGACTTTATACATTCCTATTTTAATCCGTAGATTCTTAACTACTGTTTTCTAGGATATATTGTGTATTGTCAAGACTTTTTCTGGTTAAATCCCCAGTTTTTTAGCCACAGTTTCTAAATCGGTAAATTTCCCTCTTTTTATGGCAGCTCTGGCAGCCTCTATGTCTAATTTATCTTCGAGTGCCTCTAAAAGTTCAAGGTCTTCTATGGGGACAAGAGCAAACGCCATCTTACCGTTTTTCTTAATACAAACCCGCTCACCCGCAAAAATCACCCTACTGGCGATTTCGGAAAAAGTATGCCGGGCATTTGTCATGTCTAAAGTGGTCATTTTTTCCCTTCCTTTCTACTTATAATATCGCATATTTAAGACTATTGTTCAAGTAAAAAATTGCAAAATTTACAGAAATTGTAAAAATTGTAACTTTTACAACAAAAAGACGACAAGAAACATCTTAATATCTCCTGTTTTTTGCGGGGTTCGAGGCCTGATAATTTACAAAGAAGTATCGCAGAGCATCTATTGGATGGTCATAAATACCGTCTTTTAAGGGCAATTCCTCCGCACCTGCCTGCGGATAATGATAGCATTGCATCGCCTCAATTAATCTGCCGCAGCGGGGACTTATAATTAGATTGCTTCGCCCATCGCCGCTGCGCAAAGACCTTCGGACAAGCTCTATTCCCTCAAGTATCGAACTTCTTTTATAGCGAAGTTTTATCCCGGCTTGTCTTAACTGAAAGACAGGACTCGTGCCTGTAACGTCGTTTACGCCCGCTCCCGCAGGGTCACAAAATGTCGCCAAAACCTGCTCTTCGCTGTAAGGAGTCCTGTTTTTTATTTCGTCAGCGTGAACATCAATCGTCTGTCTGCTTTTGACATACTCATCAATGATTTTTACAGTGCCTTGCGCATCAACCTGAATCCAGAGGCATACAAACGGATTGACAAAGCCGAAATCAATCGCGCGATACAGCGGCAAAGCGGGATTGTAATCGAGCGGCGCAATATGACTGTCAGGCTCAAATTCCGCAAATACGACATTTTCAAGCGATGGCCGCAGGCAAAGCATTTCAGATTCAAAAGCGGCCCTGCTGCTTCTTCGCATCTGCGCTATACAATCGTCAATTTTCAGATAGCCCGACGCTTTTCTTGCTCTGCCGCGGCAGTCGTTATTCAGCGGGCATCTTGAACAGCTTCTGTCTGCGGGACAATTTTCAATAACTTCCCAGACGCACCATTTGAAAATCGGCGTTCCGCAGGCAGAGGCTTTGCCGACAAGCTCGTGCATAATGCCGAAAGGCTGGTGCATTGTGCTTAGCGACTCCATCGCGCCTACAATTCCATCAATGCTTTTGGTAACAAACTTTGCCGCCTCAAGAATCTGCCTGTCGAACAATTCAATCTCATCGCATCTCAGTTTCTGGATATGACTGCCGCGGACAGATGCCGCCGATTGAGTTAAAACCTCAACATCCGAACCGTTAATGAAGCTGCACTTGTTTTTGTGAACAGGTTCAGCGAGAAAACCTTCAAAACCTTTTCTTAAAAATTCGAGCAGGTAATCATACATCCTTTGAGCCTGCAATTCGCTTCCCGCGAGGATTCGGACCTTGCAGTTGGGCTTAAAGATACAATCCAGCAGCGTAGCAGCGGCGGCCAAAAGAGTTTTTCCGCCGCCGCGGCCTGCCCAGACGACACAATCGCCGCTGACACTGCGGCTCGACTGAGCTCGCCGAAGTCCATTAAAATCGCTGCTGTAGCTATGCCACAAATAATCCATAGGCGTATTGTGTTCGGAACAGATTTTTATGTCTCCGATGTCGAGACCGAGAAAGACTTTGAGATAATTTTTCAAGTCGGCTCTTGTTAAAGGCCTTGTTTTTTTCAGCGTCTGGTAAAAACTATCTGCTTTTGAAAGACACTGTGGAGATAGAGTAATTGAGTTGTTCATAGGGGGTTCCTTAAATAAATTGAAGATTTAAGATTGAAGAATGAAAATTGGAAGAAACTAAAAACTCAAAACTAATGACACTTTTTTACTGCCAGCAGTCGGCTGGATTAGTTAAGCCGCATTCGAGCCAGGTATCGGCTATATCTTTTAATATAAGCCAGTCCTCTGTGCTGCCGTCATAGCTGCCTGCCAGCACCGCAAAGTCAAAGAAATCAACCTGATAGTCGTCATTCAAATCACCTGCAGGCTTTGGATACACTTCTTCATATAACGCATTAATCTCATCGGCACTCAACGCCTTGTTGTAAATTCTAACGGAATTATGCCTTTGACAAAGCAGGGGAGCGATTATATATGTTAAAGATATGGATTGGCAATTTATTACAGAAAATAAACTTATCCAACATTTCAAAGCTCACTGGCTCTATTTACTTTTTGCACCTGTATTTGCGTGGGTTATGAGCAATTTCCTGACAACGCCTACGATTACTGCGGTTGCCATTGTATTTCTTGGATATATGGCATTGGTGATTTTGTTAGAAGTTTGGATTAAATCAAAAATCTGTCATTGGATTAAGTCGGGAAATCTCTGTTATTTCATAATTTATTTCGGCCTTCTAATTGTCTGTATTTTAATTGCATTGCCTTTTTGGAATAAGTTAGTTTATATGTGCGACCGTGATAATCCTTATAAACAGCTCTTGCGAACAGGTACAGCAACTATTGAAATGAGATTCCAAATAATAAATGATAACAATAATGCTAAATTTAGCTTTAGAAATGGGTCTTGCGCAACTCTTCTTTTATATACAAACCATCTTTTACTTAGTATGACCGCATCAAGTTGTAATTACCTTCCTAACATATATAATGAATGTTATTATTGGTATGAGGCAACAGCTTTTAATCTTTCAGAAAAAATTGGTGAACCAATAAGCGACATTATGGAAGCCAATCTGCTACGTATTCTTATCCCAGACTTTCCAGCAAATAGCAATATTATAGATGGGAATGCAACTCTTGTTTT
>JBAVNP010000083.1:0-7259 GCA_049691175.1 Sedimentisphaerales bacterium | reverse complement strand
AGTACTCGAATTCTATGTGCGATTCGGAGACCCGGAGACCCAGCCGATACTGGCGCGACTCAAAAGCGATTTGCTGGAGGCAATGCTGGCGACCTGCGACGGAACGCTCGATAAAATCACGCTCGAATGGGACGACAGGCCAGCAGTGTGCGTCGTTATGGCTTCGGGAGGATACCCGGATAATTACGAAAAAGGAAAAGTCATTACGGGCATCGAAGAAGCGGAAAAAATACAAGACGTTATCGTGTTTCACGCTGGAACCACAATGAAAGACGGAAAAATCGTCAGCAGCGGCGGAAGAGTGCTCGGAGTAACGGCACTGGGAGGAACAATCGCCGAGGCTCAGGCGAGAGCATATAAAGGAGTTGAAAAAATAAAATTTGAGAAGGCATATTACAGAAAAGATATAGCGGATAAAGCAATTAAAAAATTTAAGATTTAAAATTTAAGATTTAAAATTTGATAACTAAAAAAAACAAACAAATTATCCGCCTGACCGTTCTAATCATTGTTGCGCTGATTTTGTGGTTTTTGTATAACTGGGGCGGAAACCTGCTTAAACCTTTGGCAATCAAACAAATCAAGGAAATTACGGGGGCCAGAGTCGATATCGATAACGTAAGATTCAGATTAAGCGGAAGAATAAGTTTCGAAAATATAAGTATCGGGCCGCTGGTTAAACGGAGACCGGATAACGCTATCCTGACCGCTAAAAATCTCGATGCGTATTTTTCTCCGCTGAGCCTGCTGAAATTGGCGCCGCAGTTAAAACGACTCCGAATCAGGGATTTCGTCGTTAACATGCAATATAATAATGATACAAAAGAGTGGAATATCCTCGCTCTGAAACTGCCGGCGGGAAAAAAGAAAGCCCCGCTGCCGGAACTGAGATTCAAACAGGGAGAAATAAAATTTGCGCAAATAAGCAATGGGCAGGAAAGTAAAATGGTCGCCTGCCGAATACAGAACGGCAATATGAAAAAAGGCGACAATAGCCTGACCATAGCAGAAGACGACGCTACGGAACAAAGCGGCAACAGGGTATTAATAAAATGGACCACCGGTGAAAAAACACAAATCCAGGTGGATGGATACCTGCCGCTGCTGGATTTCAGACTGTTCGGAAGCAAATGCAACTTCAACAGCTTTAATTCAAGAATTACCGCGGATAAGGAAAATATAATTTTTGAAAGCGTTCACTTCGCCATCGGGCCGCAGACCATAATAGACGTCAACGGCATATTACAAAATCTGAAAGAAGACCCTTCGTTTGTCTTCGCTGTTAAGACAAAAGATTTAACCGTCCGATACGAACCCGGGGATAACTGTTTTGCGCACGGGAGCAGGATATTTGATAAATTTATTCCCATGCTGCAGACATTTTTCGATTTTTTCAACCCGCAGGGACTGCTCGACCTCGATGTCGTGCTGACGGGAAAAGTAAAACAGATTGCCAAAACACAGTGCAGGGGATACTTAGGCTGCAAAGATATTTCCATTCAATATATTGATTTCCCATATCTTGTCGAACATCTGGCGGGAAAAATCGACGTTACGGAAAACAGTATGACTATGAAAGATGTCAAAGCTGCGCACGGCAAAGTCGATATCACAATGAACGGATACTGCGGCGGGTTCGCTGAGACAATGGACAGCCATATAGTCCTGTCGAGCAAAAATATGATTCTCGACAACGACCTCTACACGGCACTGCTCGAATATCATAAAAAGCTATGGTATATTTTCTCGCCGGCAGGGACAGTCGCGGGAGATTTTATTTTTACTGCCAAGCCGCCGGATATCAGGAAAATGGAATTATACGGCGATTTGCTCGATGTCTCAATTATGTGTCAGTATTTTCCTTATCCTGTAAAAAATATTACCGGAAAAATAGCGGTCAACGGCGAGTTAATAGAACTCAATGACATTTCAAGCGTGCGAGACGGCGGCACTATCAAAATGCAGGGGCGAATCACAAAGGCAAATACGCTAAGCCCCGAATACAATTTTCAGATTGAGGCCAATGACGTCGCGGTCAACAGCGAACTTATAAGCGCATTTCCGCAGGAGCAGAAAAAATTCTTCAATAATTTCGACATACGACAGATAAAAGGCGATGCAGATGTTTATATCCATTCTGTTGACAATAATGAGATGCCGGTAGATTACCTGGCCAAGCTTAAAATACATGGAGAGTCAATAAAACATCCGCTGCTGCCGTATCCCCTGAAGAATATCGCACTCGACGCGAACCTTACGCCGACGACGCTCGATATCGGAAGCTTCAAGGCAGATTTTAATGAAGCAAAAATTGATGCCGCAGGAACCATCTGGATAAGCACCGCGAAAGAGCCGATGGGATACTGTATGCGGCTGAAAACCCTTAACCTGAATCTCGACAGTAATATCGTGCAGACGGTATTGGGGCAGACAAGCGCGAAAATGCTCGAAGACTATCAGTTCAAAGGCCCTGTCAATCTTGAAGCCGCCGTGGCAAAAAACGCAAGAATCAAATGCCCGGCATTTGAAATCGCAGTTGACTGCCTGAGCGACAGCGCCGTTATAAATAAACTCAATCTACCGCTGAAAGATATTACCGGCAGAATAACAATAAGACCTGAAAATATCGAGTTTGCCGCACTTTCAGCAACACCCGACGACAATATCGCGGACACAAATCAGCCGAGAATTACACTCGATGGAAAAATAAATATGGCGGAACAGTCCGCTGGGGGATCCCTTACGGGAGATATCGATGCCGCACAACTGCAATTGCACGCTGTTGATATGCGTTTTGACGAAAGACTCGAAACTGTTCTGGGAAAGATGGGAAAATACTGCAGAAAAATGTCGCTTGCGGGCAGATTCGACCTTAACTTTGACAAAATAAACTTTTACAAAGAAGAACCGAATGACAAAATACTGGCTCTCGATGGAACTATACTGTTTAAAAACTGCTCAATCGGAGAAAATAAACCAATCAGCAACATATACGCCCTGCTTGATATCGACACTCAATACAAAATCGGCAAAGGACTTCAAAATTGCCAACTATTCTTAGACGTTAAAAATGTCTCTGTTAAAGGCAGACCCTTTGAAGACCTGAAAGTGCCGATAGTTGTCGATATCAATGAACAAAAAATCGTCGTGGAACGTTTTGTCGGGAATTTCCTCGGCGGAAAAATCACCGGCGCCGCCGAATTCGATACCGACAGCGAAGGCAAATTCACAAAATATACAATCGATGCGGCTCTTTCAGGAGTCAATACCGAAAACTTCGTTTCACCACAAACCAGAGGCGGACCGGAAACCGGCGGTTCAATAAACGGCGAACTAAATCTACAGGGGAACTTTCAACAGCCCCAGGCGGCAAGAGGAAGACTTACAGGCGAGGCAATCGGCATTAAACCGTGGGAAAAAGGAATTGTGACACGAATAAGAAACGCAATACTTGAAGCACTTAAAAGAGACCTTGCATTCGATAATGTAAAAATTCAGGCCGTGATAAAAGGTAAAATAGTATATATAACTTTATTCGACCTTTATGGAGCAACCGCATCGCTGCGGGGAACGGGAACTTATGAGCCTGCGAGCGATTTAATCAATATTAACTTTGTCGGATACGGCGCCGCCGGGAAGGAAAAACCCAGCTTTTTAGATTCACTTACAGCAGGATTGGGGGCGGCATTTTTGAAAGTGCAGGTAACGGGAGAACTTGAAAATCCACAGATAAAAGTCGAACCGCTACCGATTATCCAAGAATCACTGGGAATAATCGGAACAAAGTGATTTAGATTAAATGGCCCATGGTTAAAAGCTCTCCTTCGGCATCCTTTGTTCATAAACCGCCATTGAGCTTGTCTGCTACGGTGGGATAATCCCATATCTGAACTATTCCGCAGAAATAAACAAGGCATTTAAAAAAAGCCGGTAATATCACAGTCGATAAGCCGTTGGTTAAAAACCTATAAGTCGCGATTTTTAAAGAGGTTAAATACGCAGCCTCAACCGGCAAAATACATACTGGAAGTCATAAAGAAATCTTGACAATTACAAATGATTTTGGTCTATTCAAGCAGCGAGACAGGGAAAAATGTAACTTTGGCCGGACAGGCATAAAACCTGTTTTTCACGAATGTTGAGCAGCTTAAAAAAAATATCACAAACACTGCTGGCTAAACAGCAATCAGGCTTTATCATCGTAATCCTGCTGCTCGCTGTCATTCTGACTGCTTTGGCCGGTTCACACGTCGACAGAACAACCGGCAAAACCGTAAACAACTTTTTTAATCCTCATACCCTCATGCAAACCGCCACTGATGCAAGTTTCTTTGCGATTATGGCCGTCGGCGCAACGATGGTGATAATTTCCAACGGTATTGATTTGAGTGTCGGCTCAATTTACGCGCTTTGCGGCGTAGTTACCGCGTCAATGCTCAGATATCTTCATATCGATTCGCCGTCAGCTGTCGCACTGGGGATTTTTGTATCGCTCGGACTTGGTCTGGTCTGTGGAATGCTTAACGGCCTTATGGTAGTCGGTCTTGAAGTGCATCCGTTTATTATTACCCTCGGCACAATGTGGATTTTCCGCGGCATTGCGTTTGTTATGAGCAAAGCCGAAAGTATTCTCGTGCCCTCCGCCCTGACTGCATTCGTCAAGGCAAATCTGGGTTTGAGTCCGGCTCTTTATCCGGCTGCGATGCTGATAATGATTGCTGTTACAGCGGCAGGCGCTTTTTATCTATCCAAAACCGTTATGGGCAGACATATTTACGCCATTGGCGGCAATGCCGAGGCAAGCAGATACGCAGGTCTGCACGTTAAAAGGATAACGGTTTCGGTTTTCGCAATCTCCGGTCTGACGGCGGGCATCGCCGCGTTTATGGGCAGTGCATATTACGGCTCAGCTTCCTGCGGAGACGCAACAGGCTATGAGCTTTATGTAATTGCTTCTGCCGTGGTTGGCGGCGCAAGCCTTTCGGGTGGAAAGGGCAACGCTGTAAGCGCTATGCTCGGGGCGATTTTGATTGTCCTTATTCGGCAGTCAATCCGGACTTTACACTTCGACCAGAATTACGAATGGATTATTATTGGTGCAGCAACGATTATCGCCGTCGTTCTTGATAAACTAAATACGAGATTGACTCTGAAAAGAGCGATGAAATAAAGTTTTGATTAATAATTTTTTGGAGAAATATCATGAAAAAGATTCTTGCTTTTGGAGTTATTTTGGTCATAAGTCTGATTCTTGTAAGCGGCGTTAAGGCCGAGCCGAATATACCGGCTGCTGAAGCACAGAAAAAATCGATTACAATCACTATGGTTGCCAAGAGTTCCACCAATCCCGTCTTTCTCTCTGCCCGCACAGGCGCTGAGGACAAGGCAAAAGAGCTCAGCGCAAAACTTGGCATAGATATAAAAATCGACTGGCGGACTCCACCGGTTGAGGATGGCCAGGTGCAAGCTCAGCGAATCGCACAGGCCGTCAATGAGGGCACTGATGCGATATTGGTTTCCTGCAGCGATGCGAGTAAGGTTACCGGCGCGATTAATGATGCAGTTGACCGCGGCGTACCGGTTATGGTTTTTGACAGTGATGCGCCGAATTCAAAGAGATTTGCCTTTTACGGAGTTGACGACATCGAAACAGGTCAAATGGTAATGGCTGACCTTGGAAAGCTTGTCAAGGGCAAGGCCAATGTAGCGATTCTGGCCGGCAATCAAAATGCGCCGAACCTGCAAAAACGCGTCGAAGGCGCAAAAAAAGAAGCTGAAAAGTATCCCGACATAAAAATCGTCGGCACTTTTTATCATGCGGAAACCCCGCAGGATGCAGCCGCAGAGGTTCTGAGGGTAATGAACGCTTATCCGGAAATTAATGCATGGGCAATGATTGGCGGCTGGCCGCTGTTTACAACAACACTGCTTACAGACCTTGACCCGAATAAAGTAACTGTTGTTGCTGTCGACGCCCTGCCGGCCCAGCTGCCGTATGTCGAAAAAGGCATCGCACCGATACTGCTGGCCCAGTCAACATATCTTTGGGGCGCTATTTCCGTGGAAAAAATTATCGACAAAATCTATCTGAACAAAGAAGTGCCTGTGATGAATAGGATGGAGCTTGTTAAGGTAACAAAGGAAAATCTGCACCAGTGGGCCAAACAGCTTAAAGACTGGGGCTTTACTGATGTGCCTGAAAGGTTTTTGAAAGAACAAAAATAAATTTGCGGCAGAATTCTTATTTACAATTTGAAAATATAACAAAGCGTTTTCCGGGCGTAGTCGCGGTTGATAACGTGTCGATAGAAATAGCGAAAGGTTCCTGCCATTCGCTTGTCGGCGAAAACGGCGCAGGCAAAAGCACGCTCGGAAAAATTCTGGCTGGCATCCATCAGCCTGACGGCGGAAAGATATTTATAGCCGGGGCGGAAAAAAGATTCCGCCACGCCGGCGAGGCCTTTAAGGCCGGTATCGGAATGGTTCATCAGGAGCTCGAATTCTGCGAAAATCTCTCTGTCGCTGAAAACCTTTGTCTTTCAGACCTGCCCGCCGGAGCTGGCATTGTCAATAAAAAGCAGCTTTATGAAAAAGCCAGACAGATGCTCAGGGTAATCGGCGCAGAACACATCGACGTCGAAAAGAGACTGGGCCTGCTTACGGTCGCTAATCAGCAGCTCGTTCAGATTGCCGAGGCCGTCGGAAGAAACGCTGAGATACTGATTTTCGATGAGCCTACAAGCTCGCTGTCCCAATCGGAAACTGAAAACCTTTTTCGTCTTATCGACGAACTGAAAAGCAAATCAATTACCTGCATTTATATTTCACATCGGCTGGCCGAGATTTTCAGGCTTTGCGAAACTTTAACAGTCCTTCGCGACGGAAAAGTCATCGGCACAAAAAATATAAATGAAATAACGGAAGACAAGCTCGTAGAAATGATGATAGGCAGAAGTTTTGAGGCATATTTCCCAAAACATATAAAAAGCGAAAAAGGTCCTGAGCTTCTGCGAGTGGAAAACCTGTCAAGTCCCGGCAGATTTGAAAATATTTCCTTTTCACTGTGCGCAGGTCAGATTCTCGGCCTGGCAGGCCTAGTCGGGGCAGGCAGAACAGAACTTGCGGAAAGCATTTTCGGTCTTGATAAAAATATAAAAGGAAAAATCTACCTTCAGGGCAAACAGGTGAACATCTCAAATCCTTCCCAGGCATTGAGTCGCGGCATCGCCCTTGTGCCGGAAGACAGGAAGCGTCACGGT
>JBAVNP010000082.1:0-1923 GCA_049691175.1 Sedimentisphaerales bacterium | reverse complement strand
GCCATGCGCAAGCGACATGCCGAGAATAGTGTCGCCGGGTTTCAGCACTGAAACATACACTGCCTGATTTGCCTGTGAACCCGAGTGGGGCTGCACGTTGGCATACTCAGCGCCAAATATGGCTTTCACACGATCTATCGCCAATTGTTCTACCACGTTCACGTACTCGCAACCACCGTAATAGCGTTTGCCAGGATAGCCTTCCGCATACTTGTTGGTCAGTTTGCTGCCTTGCGCTTCCATTACCGCCGGGCTGGCGTAATTTTCCGAGGCGATCAATTCTATGTGATCTTCCTGGCGGCGGTTTTCATTCTGTATGGCCGCCCACAATTCCTGATCGGTACGGGAAATGGTGCTTTTGCTGGAGAACATGACAGTTATTCCTAAAATATTGAAAGAGGGAAAGGCGCGAATTCTACCATGCTGGACGTATGATCATGTTTTGACGAAAACGCAGATGGGCCGAAGAGCCGCATCAACACGACCATTGCGGCAATGGTGATATTATGGCAATTGGATCCGTTCTTCGTTAGAAGGATGCCTGCGCCGCGCCACCGGTTGCCCGTCTCAGCACAAATTCTGTTCCACTGAATTCTGCGGTAGTTCCTAGCGATGACATGATCGAGTTTTAGCCGCGCTAAATTTTCTTAGCCCGTGTAAACTTGCATAAGGGCGACTCGCGGATACTGGAGGAACAAACTCGCCGAGGGCCCGTTTCCTTATACTCCGGTTGTGCTCTGTACGCCTGTAAGGACGGCTTCATGCTGGATGATCTTCGAGGTATTTTTGGGATGTTTTATGAACTCTGACCTTCAATTTGGCGAAGGACGCGATCGAGAATTTGTATTTACGGAAAAAGATTTCAAGCGAGTATGCCAATTGATATATGAGTATGCCGGCATATCGCTCAAGCCCTCCAAACAGGATATGGTTTATAGCCGTCTTGCGCGCCGCCTTCGGGCGAATGGAATCAATAATTTCCGGGATTATCTGGCATTGTTGGAAAGCGATAACGGGGTCGAATGGGAGGCGTTCGTCAACTCGCTCACTACCAACCTGACATACTTTTTTCGTGAACCGCATCATTTTCCCCTGCTGGCCGAGCATGTTGCCAGACAAAAGGGGCATCACCCGATTTCCCTGTGGTGCTCGGCAGCTTCCACCGGTGAAGAACCGTACTCGATCGCGATGACGATGGTGGATGTGTTTGGCAAATTCACTCCACCCGTGTCGATTATCGCGACCGATGTGGATACCAATGTGCTTTCCAAGGCTGAGTCGGGTGTTTATCCGGCTGAAAGTGTTGAAAAACTTGATGCCGGAATGGTAAAGCGATTTTTTCTCAAAGGGACGGGAACGCAATCAGGTTTTGTGCGGGTAAGGCCTGAATTGCGCGCTATGATCACTTTCCGGCAATTGAATTTGCTAAGTGACAATTGGCCAATCCGTGGACCGCTGGATGTAATTTTTTGCCGCAATGTGATGATCTATTTCGACAAGGAAACGCAGCTCAAAATCTTGCAGAAATTTGCGCCGCTATTGCGCCCTGAAGGACTGCTTTTTGCCGGGCATTCTGAAAATTTTCATAATGCCGTACACTTGTTTCGGTTGCGCGGGAAAACGGTGTATGAGCTGGTAAAGACAAGGGATCATTTACAACAGCCGGTCAAATGACCCGGCCATATTAACAGAGAAGCAGGAAGGAAAAGTTTGCAATGACAAAACATGGCTTTGAAGAAGTTCTCTCGCCGCATCTGTATTTTGATCGTGAACATAAAACAGAGGCGGCCAAGATATTGCCGGGTGAATTTTACGCCACCGGGCGGCAAATGGTTTTGGTTACCGTGCTGGGTTCCTGTGTTTGTGCCTGCATCCGTGACAAAGTCAGCGGAATCGGCGGCATGAATCACTTCATGCTGCCGG
>JBAVNP010000081.1:0-5451 GCA_049691175.1 Sedimentisphaerales bacterium | reverse complement strand
CAATGCATTGTTCGACATGAATGAGTCAATCATTCAATGTTTTAATCTCTCGACTATGCACGGTAGCTTGCTATAATTGATTTTTAATAGCAGTTTCATTGGTAGGTTGTTATTTGCATGTTGTTTTGGTTGAGTTGTGAGTTGATAATAGTTGGACTTATTCATAAACTGAAGTAAAACAAGAGGTGCGAATGAGTAAATTGAATGGCAGCAAAAAACCTGTAGAGTCTATGGGTAAGCGAATATCTCTGGCCCGGATGCGGGCTGGCCAAAAAGGTAATATAGTCAGGATAAGCGGTGGTTGTGGCGCTGTTAGCAGGCTTGAAGCACTTGGGATTAGAGAAGGTCAGGAAATCAAAAAGATAAGCGAGCAGTGGATGCGAGGACCTCAACTTTTGCAGCATGGCAACACGCAGTTGGCTCTGGGTTTTGGGCTGGCATCTAAAGTTTTGGTGGAAATTACTGGGGAGTACCGATAGTGAAAATACTTCTTATGGGAAACCCCAATGTTGGCAAGAGCGCTATTTTCAACAGGCTTACCGGTGCAAATGTCATTGTATCAAATTATGCCGGCACGACGGTTGAGTTTACAACAGGTAACATGAAAATCGCAGGCCAGAACGTGGAACTTATTGATGTACCGGGAACATATACTCTCGAACCAACTAACAAAGCTGAACAAATAGCTGTCGAGATGCTTAAAAGCAGAAAAGAAGAAGACGTGGTCATCAATGTTGTAGAGGCCACAAACCTGGAACGCAGCCTTAATCTTACTCTCCAGCTAATTAAACAAGATGTACCTATTATCCTGGCACTGAATTTCTGGGATGAGACCAAACATAAGGGAATATCAATCGATGTAGAAAAATTGGAGAATATCTTAAAAGTCCCCTGCGTTCCCATATGTGCTGTTACAGGCGAGGGCGTTAAGCACTTAGTCGAGCGAATTGAAGAGGCGAAGCCTTCGTCGCTTGAATATGATATGCAGAAGAAGTGGTACGAAATCGGCAATATTGTAGACAATGTGCAGACTATAACTCACCGTCATCATACCTTATTAGAAAGGCTTTCAGATGCATCGGTTAAGCCCCTTACCGGCCTTCCTATGGCTATTATAGTGCTCTTTTTGGCTTTTAAGCTGATAAGATTCGTTGGCGAAGGATTGATAGGTTATGTATGTGAACCGATTTTTGAAAATCTCTGGTCGCCCCTGATGCTGAAACTTTCACATTTTCTTGGCTCTGCCGGATTTATCCATGACCTTGTAATAGGCCATCTTGTGAAAGGGCAAATAGATTACGGACAGTCTTTTGGTTTGCTGACAACAGGGCTTTTTGTTCCTCTGGCAGCGGTTTTGCCATACGTATTTGCGTTTTATCTGGTTTTATCTTTTTTAGAAGATTTCGGCTATCTTCCCCGCCTTGCCATCATGGTGGACACTTTAATGCACAGACTTGGTTTGCATGGTTTGGCGATAGTGCCTATGCTGCTTGGGCTTGGATGCAATGTTCCGGGTGTGTTGGCAACGAGAATTCTTGAGACCCGAAGGGAAAGATTTATTTCCGCAACTATATTGTCCATTGGGGTTCCTTGTGCTGCTCTACAGGCAATGGTTGTGGGGCTATTGGGAAGATATGGGATGGCAAAAGTTGGAATTGTTTACGGAACATTGTTTATTGTCTGGATAGTGCTTGGAGTTTTGCTGAATCATACCGTAAAAGGCAAGTCGCCGGAGATATTTGTAGAAATACCGCCCTACAGAATTCCATACCTGAGAGGCTTGTCGAAAAAAATATGGATAAGAATGAAGTGGTTTATTAAAGAGGCGGTTCCGTTTGTGCTGCTGGGGGTACTTATTGTAAATATACTGTACACACTCGGAATAATTCAATTCGTGGGCAAATTTACCGCCCCTGTTGTTACCCGGGTTTTGGGACTGCCGAGCGAGGCTGTAGGCGCACTAATAATCGGATTTCTGCGAAAGGATGTAGCTGTTGGGATGCTGATTCCACTTGGCCTAACCGCTAAGCAACTGATAATTGCCTCTGTAGTACTGGCTATGTATTTTCCCTGTGTTGCAACATTTGCTACACTTGTTAAGGAACTGGGATTTGTGGATATGCTCAAATCTGCGGGGATCATGATTATATCCAGCCTTGTCGTCGGAGGATTATTAAATCTTATCCTGCCATGACGCTTGGCTAATCAATAGTCTCAAAATAGAGTCTGAATTACCGGCGGTTAGGGCGATTCGGCGGTTGAAAAAAACGCCAAAGGTAATATAATTGCATAAATGAGTCTTAATTCTTACGAAAAAACGGATGTTATTCTGGACAGTATCGCTGACGGCGTATTTACCGTAGATGAAAATTGGCAAATTACCTCGTTCAATAAGGCGGCTGAACAAATAACCGGGATACCCCGCCAGAACGCAATCGGTCAAACCTGCAAGGATGTGCTGCGGGCAAATGTCTGTGAAACGGACTGTGCCTTGCGTTATACAATGGATACAGGCAAACCGGTTATCAATAAACCCGTTCATATCATAGATGCACAAGGCAGGCGAAAAGCGATAACTATTTCGACCGCATTGCTCAAGGATGAAAATGGCAAGACAATCGGAGGTGTCGAGACATTTCGGGATATGACTGTTGTTGAAGAACTGCGAAAACAGGTTCAAAAACAGTACAGTTGCGAAGACATCATCAGCAGAAATCATAAAGTCCAGGAGCTTTTTGATATTCTTCCGCAAATCGCCGAGAGCGACTGTGCCGTTCTGATTGAAGGACAGACGGGTACTGGAAAAGAATTATTTGCCAGAGCTATCCATAATTTGAGTCATCGCAGAAAAAAACCCTTTATCGCAGTCAATTGCAGTGCTCTTCCGGATACACTGTTGGAATCTGAGCTGTTCGGTTACAAGGCCGGTGCCTTTACGGATGCTAAAAAAGACAAACCTGGCCGTTTCGCCCTGGCCGAAGGCGGTACTATATTCCTGGATGAAATCGGGGATATGTCTTCATCGGTCCAGGTTAAATTATTGCGAGTACTTCAGGAAAAAACGTATGAGCCGGTAGGCGCTATATCTTCTGAAAAAGCTAATGTCAGAGTGATTACCGCTACTAACAAGGATTTGGCTGAATTGTCCGAGCAGGGTAAATTCAGGAGCGACCTTTACTACCGTATAAATGTGGTCAAATTATTGTTGCCGCCGCTGAAGGAGCGAAGCGAGGATGTTCCGCTTTTAATTGACCATTTTATAAACCGTTTCAATAAGATTTATAATAAGAATATATGCTGTCTCAGTGATGATGCCATGGCAGTTCTGTTGAGTTATGATTTCCCAGGCAATATACGGGAGCTTGAGAACATCCTCGAACACTGTTTTGTCCTTTGCAAAGAAAATGTCATAGAAACAAAACATCTGCCTGCATCAATAGGGAAGACTGCTCCCGGCCAACCAGAAGATATAAGCAAGTTTAGAACCCTTCGGCAGATGGAAATACTTATGATTGAGCAAGCCCTTCGCAGAAACAAAAACAATAAGACATTAGCGGCCAAAGAATTGGGGATCGATGCCAGCACACTATTTCGAAAGCTAAAGAACCTCAACATTAAGACTGAATAAGTTTCCAGCCCTTCACCATCTACCTGTTGACCATTGCATATTGCAATAGCAAAGATTCTTGTGCCATTGCATAATGCAATATTTATCTGATTTCTCAAAGCTAATTTTACCTCAAGTTTATTTCTTAACTTATTTGCACAAAAGACTTTAGGCTATAATCTATTTGCTGGTTGAATTGCTGGCATAGCGATTGCTTATATTAGCGTTGGAGGCTCTATGAAAATAGCTGTACCAGTTTGGCAAGACAATGTTTCAAGTGTGCTCGACTTCGCTAACAAGCTGCTGCTTGTCGAGTTGGAAAACGGTGCGGAGATAGGCCGCAATGAAATAGTTCTTATCGAACAAAGCGGTCTCGAAAGAGCAGCTAAGTTAAGACAGCTTGGAGTCAACGTGATTATCTGCGGAGCAATTTCCAGGCCTTTAGCTTACACGCTAAGCAGTTCAGGAATTGATGTACTGCCGTTTGTAACCGGCTCGACGGAGCAAATTCTAACGGCATATAAAACTGGTAATTTAAGTCTGCCGCAGTATGCCCTGCCCGGATGTTGGAAAGGCGCTCGCAGAGGCTTCGGCAGACGAAGAGGCCGATGCGGCAGAAGGCAGTAAAAAACCTGGAAACCGAGATTGCATGCAACCGACAGGGACGAAGTCTAAAGACAGAAAGGAAAACCAAAAATGAAAATTGCAGTAACCGCAGAAGCAGAAAATTTGACAAGCCAAATTGACCTTAGATTCGGGCGGGCAAAATATTTGATAGTCGTGGATACCGACTCAGGTGATTTTAAAGCCCATGATAACTCGGTGAATTTAAATGCTGCCCAGGGAGCAGGGATTCAAACCGGCAGCAATATTGCCAATCTTGGCGTCGAGGCCGTCATAACCGGCAATGTGGGACCGAATGCATTCAGAACGCTTAATGCCGCTGGTGTAAAAATATTTCTTGCCGACAAACAAACTGTTCAAGAAGCGATAGATTCGTTTAAAGCGGGAAAACTGAAAGAAGTAGATAAGGCCAATGTTGAAGGACATTGGGTTTAAGGATTTTTTAGGGTAAGAAAATGCAGACGTATTTGGATTGTATTCCTTGTTTTGTTCGTCAGACGCTTGATGCGGCAAGACACGCGACACAGGACCAGCGTACCCATGAACGGGTGGTGCGTGAGGTTCTTCGTTTGGCAAGTAATTTAGATATGAGCCAGAGCCCGCCCAAAATCGGGCAGCAGATACATCGGTTGATTCGAGAACAGACAGGTGTTGAAGATCCATATTACATGGTTAAAAAGAAATTTAATAATGCATCGCTAGAATTGTATTCCAAAATGCGTCACTTAATCATTGAATCTAAAGACCCGCTCGAAACCGCGGTTCGCCTGGCTATAGCCGGAAATATCATTGATCTTGGAGTCAAAAGCCAATTGCGGGAAACTGATCTGGCCGAAACGGTAAACAGGTGTCTTTCTGATGAAATTGCAGATATGCAACTGGATGCTTTTCGCAACGCAGTAAATGATGCGAGAGAAATTCTTTATATAGCGGATAATGCCGGAGAAATTGTTTTTGACCGCCTGTTGATTGAGCAGCTGCCCATAGAAAAAGTTACTGTAGCTGTTAAAGGCTCTCCTGTAATAAATGACGCAACAATGGAAGATGCCATAATCGCCGGTTTGCCAAAAATAGTCGAAGTGATTAATAACGGTTCTGATGCACCAGGCACTATTCTTGAGAGTTGTTCACAAGATTTCAGAAACCGCTTTGAGAAAGCCGATTTGATTATCGCAAAAGGACAAGGCAATTACGAAACCTTAAGCAATATAGATAAAAAC
>JBAVNP010000080.1:0-4341 GCA_049691175.1 Sedimentisphaerales bacterium | reverse complement strand
GATATTACCTATAATACGATAGATTCTGTTTCCGATAGAGATTTCTGCGCGGAGTTTATCTTCGACTGCTGTCTGATTGGCGCACATCTGTCAAAACTGGCTGAAGACTGGATAATCTCTTCGACGACAGAATTTGATTTTATACGAATTGACGATGCTTTCTGCACATCGTCGAGTATGATGCCGCAGAAGCGCAACCCTGATGCGCTTGAGATTATCCGCGCCAAAACGGGAGCCATTTATGGTTCGCTTATGGCGATTCTGACGATACTAAAAGCGCAACCGAGCGGCTATAACCGTGATTTGCAGGAAGATAAACGGCACGTTTTTAACGCCTCGGATACGGTAGAAGCCTGTATTGATGTGGCCTGCGCAATAGTTGAGAACACGACATTTAATACTGCGAAAATATCCAGCGGACTCGATAAAGGATTTCTGGACGCAACGGCATTAGCGGAATATCTTGTTAAGAAAGGTATGCCGTTCCGCACCGCGCACGGAATTGTCGGCTCTCTTGTCGCCCAGTGCGAAAAGGAGAGTAAAACTCTTGCCGATATTTCAATTGAGCAATTCAAAAAGCATAGCGAATTAATAGACAATGATGTTTACCAGTATTTAGGCAGCAAAAATGTGGCGGCTTCGTATGCAACTGCGGCGGGGGCGACGCCGGCGCAAATGGCCGAGCAGGTAAATTACTGGAAAAAACAGTTAGCAGAACGATGAGCGGCGGCGAGACTGAACTTGTTCAATACTTTGCGGCTAAGAGTAAACTTAATCCTGCGAAATTTCCCATCGGAATCGGCGACGATATGGCGCAAATCAAAATGCCGAGAGGCAATTCGGTTCTTATCACAACGGATATGCTTCTTGACGGAGTGCACTTTGATACTAAAGAAGCGAGTCTTGAGCAAATCGGCTATAAGTCGATGGCGGCAAGTTTAAGCGATTGTGCCGCGATGGCGACAATACCGCTGGCGGCAGTTGTTTCGGTGGCATTACCAAGAAATTTCGGCGCCGCTAAACTTAAAAAGCTGCACAAAGGCATACTCATCGCAGCGAAGAAATATAACTGCCCCCTTATAGGCGGCGATATGACGAGCTGGGGTAAACCCTTGGCGGTAAGCGTTGCGATGCTGAGCGTGCCGGGGAAAACAAAACCTGTCAGACGAAGCACCGCGAAAGTCGGCGATGTAATTTGTGTAACGGGAACTCTTGGCGGTTCGTTATCGAGAAAACATCTCAATTTCAAACCGCGTCTTAACGAGGCGCTTGTGATTGCACAGGGGGGCGCTAATTCGATGATAGACATAAGCGACGGTTTAAGTACCGATTTAAATCATATATGCAGGTTAAGTAAAAAAGGTGCGATAGTTTATGCCGATAAGATTCCGATTTCCAAAAACCCAAAAGGATTAAACGCCGCTTTGAATGACGGAGAAGATTTTGAACTTCTGTTTACAATACCGCAGAAGAAACTTGCGCGTTTGAAAAAACACTGGCGTTTCAAAATTAAACTTACCGTCATAGGTAAAATTGTAGCCGGTTCTTCTGTGAAAATAAAAATGCCTTACGGGAAAGTTGCTGAATTACTGCCGGCAGGTTTCGACCATTTAAGAAAAACCAGATGAAGACCATAGAAATTATTTCAGATTCTGTTGAAAGGACATTTGAGACAGGCAAAAGAATCGGTTCATTGCTTGAAGGGGGGGAGGTTGTTTGTCTTGTTGGGGCGCTCGGCAGCGGCAAAACGACACTGATAAAAGGCATAGCGGCAGGAGCGGGTGCGGCGAAGCCGGAAATTATCAATAGCCCGACATTTGTAATCGTCAATGAATATAAAGGCAGACCCGCTTCGACCGCGAAGCGAGGCGAGTTCAACATTTTTCATATCGACGCATACCGGATAAATACAATCGCAGAATTCGAGGCGCTGGGTTTCGAGGAGTTTATCGGGCCTGATTCCATAGTTCTTATCGAATGGGCCGATAAAGTTAATCAGGCGCTTGAAGGCTTGGACTGTATTCATATCGAAATGCGGCATAACGGTGAGGAAAGCCGAATAATCAGACTTCATGGTCTGAAAAATGCACGAGCATTAAAGTTTTAAAAAACATCAATTTTGCATACCATTCTTTATATCTTATACTTTAATCGGCAATAGGGTTGCAGGGCATACCCGTGTTGTCGTATTGGAAAGTGAAAAAAACGTAATCTTATGGGGCGTTGTAAACGGGATTTTAGCCGGAAAGGCCGGCAGAAAAAATTAGTAAGTTAAGCCCCTGCGATGCTTAACCGATAGCAGTTTCAGGCGAAGATTGTATAGTAATGAAAAAATGAAGTTTTATCCTTAAATAAGGAGAAGAAAAAATGAAAAAGAGAAATGGTTTTACATTGGTCGAAATTCTGATTGTTGTGGTCATTCTCGGCATTCTTGCTGCGATAGTTATACCGCAGTTCAGCGATGCGAGCACAGAGGCTAAATTGTCGAGTCTGGTCAGCGACCTGCAGACAGTCCGTTCACAGATTCAGCTTTACAAGATTCAGCACACCGACGCACTGCCTACCGCAGGCGGCCTGACATTTGCTGTTGCAATGACGACCTATACAAATGTTGATGGTACAGCGGCTGCCGTTCAGGCTCCGGGTGTAGGTGTTTATGGTCCTTATCTGCAGCAGATACCGAAGAATCCGTTTAATGACCTTTCTACAGTTGACACCACTGGTACGGCCGGAGATAACGTAGGCGGCTGGGAATACAATGCTACTACCGGTGCTTTCAATGCGGACGACAATGTTACCGCTACTCCTGCTCACAGCACTCTGTAGAATTGGATAAATCTGAAGGCGAAGCTCCGGCTTTTAATGTCGGAGAAAAGATACAGGCTGGTTGGCTTAACTAAATGTGGGGGCTGACCAGCCATTTTTTTTAATAACAGAAACGCAGTTATCAGTTATCGGTTATCAGTGAAGAAACTTACAAAAAATAATGGTTTTACACTTGCCGAGGCCTTGATAGCGATTGTGATTCTTTCAATAGCAGCAGCAGGGCTTATTCTTCCATTCGCATCGAGCGCTGCGGTTCAAGAGCAGGGCTGCAATCAAACAATCGCCGCGAAACTGGCATCCGACCTTATAGAACAGATTATCAATACCAATTTCAGTCAGATAGTTTCCACTTATGGCAATTATACCGAACTAAAAGGACAGGTAAAAAATGCAAATGGAGTTGTATTCAGCGACCCGATTTACGCTAATTTCAGCAGACAGGCAGTCTGTGAGTATATTTATGTATCACAGCAGCAAAATACAGGAACGCCTTGTTTTGTCAAGATAACGGTTCGCGTTTTCGATAATGGTCTTAAACTGGCTGAGGTTGTAAGGCTCAAGAGCAAATGAAACAGAAGCCGAATAAATACAGGGGGTTTACGCTCGCCGAATTGCTTATAGCGATGTGGGTGATGAGCATAATCCTTGCCGCTGTGGCAACATTGTCTTTTGCGCTGGGCAGCGCAAATGATTCCGCGGATAATACTTCAGATATTTACAGCAGAATAAGATATACGACTTTGCGCATCAACGAGCTTATGAGAAGCAGCAAACTGATATGCGCAAATTCCGGCACCAGCGTGGCAATATGGCAGGCGGACTATAATGGGGATAATAAGATAGAACCCAACGAAATAGTTTATCTTGAAACCGGCAGCAATTGCCTGAAAATGGTTAGTTTTCAGCCGACACCGCTTGCAGCAGGTCAGACACTATCGCTGGCAGATGTAGCCAATGGCCAGACCAGGACATGGCTGAATGCAAACTGCCAGGTGAACTCTGTCACTTTGATTAATAATTGTAATAGTGTTTCTTTTTCGACCGACCGCATGCCGCCGTTCACCAAACAGCTGAAAATCTTTTTTAGCGTCAACCAGGACGGCATCGCCCGAAATTATCAGATAACCAATTGTGTTCGTTGTTATGCCGACTATCTGCTTGACAGCAGCGGTCAAATTGACCCAGCCGATGATGATATATAAAGTTAAAAAGGAAGTAAGGACGTAAAGAAGTAAGGAAATAAGAACGTCGAACGTTCAATGTTGTAAGTTCAATTTAGATTTTATGTAATATGAAGTATAAATATCATAATAATGCCAAAGGAATGGCTCTTCTGATTATCCTGCTGCTAGTGGCGATGATAACGATTATAGGCCTGGGATTTATAGTTCGCGGGGATACGGAACTGCTCTGCGGACGAAATATGGAACTCAGGGCCGATATGGATAGTCTTGCGGAATCGGGGCTTGAGCATGCCAAAGGGCTTATTATGTATCCGCAGGATTTGGCCGGGGA
>JBAVNP010000079.1:0-17869 GCA_049691175.1 Sedimentisphaerales bacterium | reverse complement strand
ACCGAAGGCTAACCGTAGTCTTAATAAGTGAGACTTACAAGCCAGTTACAACTGGCGACTGACGCGAAAATGACGCAAACTTCTCTTATTCCACCTTTTTCCATAATAAACATATTTTCTCTATGCTTCTTTCTGAAAAGCCTTTTATACTGCTCGACTTGTTCCTTACTATCAGCATGTTTATTTTTTTACCTGAATTTCGAATTTTTTATGTAGCGGTGCCACTCATCGGTATTTCCAGGAAAATATTCCTTGAATTGAAAAGATTGAGAAATTATTTTCCGTCCATGAGAAATCGAATTTATTTGTCCTGTCGCCATTGCCTGAACAAGAACATTGCCGAGCACCGTAGCTTCAACAGGTCCTGCCACCACTTTTTTGCCGGTAGCATCAGATGTAAATTGATTCAAAATTTCATTCTGACATCCGCCGCCGACAATATACAGCAACTCTATCTGTCTATCGATAAGATACTGCAGCTTATCCAAAATCTCGCTATATTTTGCAGCCAATCCTTCCAGTATAATACGGGCAAGCTGTCCTTTGTTTTCGATGCATGCCTGCCCCGTGGATTTCAAAAAATTGTTAATTTTGTCAGGCATATTGCCCATAGAAAAAAATTCCGGCGATTCAACATTTAAATATGCAGAAAAAGGCTTTGCATCTGCAGCTATATCCATTATCTGTGAATAATCCAGTTCGTGCTCCTCTTGTGTCCATTGCCTTCGACATTGCTGAATCAGCCAAAGTCCCATTATATTTTTCAGTAATCGAATAGTGTTGTTAACTCCACCTTCATTAGTAAAACTGAACTCAAATGATTTTTCGTTAATAACGGGTTTGGAAATTTCAGCCCCGAGCAGACTCCATGTACCGCTTGAAAGATACGCCCAGCTTTCTCCATCTTTGGCAGGCACCGCGGCGACAGCGGAAGCGGTATCATGACAGCCGATGGCTATTACCGGAATCCGGTCGCATCCTATTTCATCTGCCAATGCTTTATTTAAAATTCCCAATTTGGAACCCGGCTGTATAATTGGCGGTAATACACGTTCAGGCAAATTAAAATTTTTTATAATCTCATCAGACCATCGACCTGTTCTCATATCCATTATCTGCGAGGTGCTCGCAATGGTATATTCAGCACTTATATTACCCGTTAACATATATACAATCAGGTTGGGCATAAAAAGCAGTTTCGATGCTTGTTTCAGGATTTCCGGTTTGCTTTTCTTATAAGCTATTAACTGAAACAGACTATTCAACTGCATAAGCTGAATACCGGTGTTGGAATATATTTTCTCTTTCGGCATAATTTTGAAGGCCTGTTCCATTATACCGTTTGTCCTGCTGTCACGGTAATGATAGGGATTTTCCAGTAATCGGCCGTTTGAATCAATCAAACCAAAATCCACGCCCCATGTATCCACACCGATACTCTGAACTTCTTTTTCTGCCAGGATTGTTTTTTTGATACCAAGCTTGATTTCATGTATAATCCTGTCAAAATCCCAGTATAATTCTCCGTCTTTTTCAATCGGGCCGTTTACAAAGCGATGTATCTGGCGAAGAGAGATATTCTGGCCTTCAAGAGTTGCTATCATAACTCTTCCGTTTTCCGCCCCCAAATCCACAGCTACATAATGTTTTCTGTCAGACACTATATTCCTTTCATTAATCGGCAGCAGCTAATAGCTCCTTTTCGGCATCCTTTGTCCATAAACCCCCGTTTAACTTACCCGCTACAGAGGGATAATATTTATTCATATCCACAAGAGGTATCAACGGCATTTTGGTAAGCTGCGGATAAACAATTATCTTGCCTGTAATGGACCTGTTTTCAACGGCTCTGATTCCATCAACCGCACCTGCCATTCCGCTGACAGCGTCAACAGACAAATTCGTATCCAACTGATGAGCAGCAACCTTTCTTAAAACGGTTTTCATATCCTCAAGCGTTGAGCCGCTTGTGCCGAACATAAACAAGCGTTTCTCTATATAAAGATTCAGGTCGATTTCCTGCTTAACATTTACCGGTATGCCTGCAAATATATTTATCAATGCTCCAGCCATACTGTTCTCGATAGAACGTGCAACCAGTGCCGCTGCCGGCGACATAATGGTAAAATAGCTAAATTGTCCGCTTTGAGGGCATTTTTGCGGATTAATAAATTCCAAGTCAACAGGATTTTTGCGTGTAACCTTTTTTATTTTTTCTTCAAGAACAGATAATCTATCGCCATCAATATCGGCAGCAGTAATTGAAATATTTTTTTTGCCGGAGCATACAAGCCTGATGGTATGCATTTGCCCCATCGGTCCTGCGGCGCCGATTATATTTATTCTTTCTCCATCGCGTATTTCGCCTGTCTGAGGTATGTTTTTGTAAGACTGTCCTGCATTTTTTCCGACTGTGCCGACCCAGCGGGTATTTCCATAGTGTATTCTTCCTACACTAATCGAAACTTTACCGGATATTTTATTGCCGGCAAGAACGACATTAATTATGCCGTTAGCGGATAATTTGTCATTAAGCACTTCAATAACATTTTTCTGATAACCAAAGTATATAATATCGTCGAAACTTTCATTCAGAACATCATTAAGATTAGAAATTTGCCTTGTTTCAATTCCGAGTCGCTTTATTTCATCATACTGCGGCGTTTGGGCACAAAGGGCATAAATAATTGACGGCCCTCCCTGCCTAGAAAAACTTTCCTTTAAACCGCATATCTCATATCCGTCATCAGCAACTACAAGAAGTTTTCCTGCCGGCAGTATGTAATTTCTCTGCTGCGTAATATATGAACTTTCCACGCAGGCCCAGGGTTCAATCAACGCTGTAGCTGAAGCGCTCGATTCATCATTAACCGGAACCAAGAAACTTGCACCGCTGTGCGGTTCAATAACAGCTCTTTCATCCATTAATACATATTGTTGCAGTGCGCCTTCAAAATTATATCCAAATGCGGCATTTGAATCAGCGGTTTTAAGCCAGCGGTAATCAGCCTGCACAATGACACGCTGACCAACATAGTGGTGCTGCACTTTTGCACCGACAGCCACGATAACACAACAAGTCTCGTGTCCCGGCACTGTCGGCTGCTTATCGGGTTTATATGATGAAATCTCGCCTAACACTTCTTTATTTATGCCGGAGATTATCTCGCTTTTTCTCGCGTGAGAATCAAACTGCTTGAGCAATTTCAAATCTGAAAAACACAATCCGACAGCTTCGACTTTTGCCAGTATCCCAAAAGGGCCTGGTTGACAAACCCGCTTATGTGAATTAACGCCAAGCTCATCCGGCCCTGTCAATTCTACCGCGTATTGCGTTAAAGGAATTTTTTCCACCATAATATTCTCAGTGCAGCATAACCTGGCCTCCCGTAACAGGAACAGCCTGGCCAGTCTCATATTTCTGTTCAATCAAATAATAAACGGCTTTCATCACATCAGAAGTGATGCATCCTCTTTTCATAGGAACCTTGGCCTCGTAAGCCCTGCGGACATCCGCGATAGTTTTTGCGCCGCCAACTTTGCCTGTGCGAAGATACTGGACAAACAAACCGTTTTTCGGGTCAGACCATAAAGGGCCATCGAAGAAATTGCCCGGACAAACCGAATTAACCTTAATTCCGTCCTCAATAAGCTCAAGAGCGAACGACTGAGTCAATCCTATCGAACCGAATTTGCTGCCGGCATAAGCGAAATTTCTACTCGACCCCTGTAGGCCTGATTTGGAATTTATTTGAATAATATCGCTCATATAAGCCGGATTAACCTTGTGCTGTAACGCCAGTATTGGAGCGGCGGCCTGCACGCATAGAAAATATCCCTTGTAATTAACCGATGTTACAAAATTAAAATCGTCTTCTGCCTGCGTTTTGACGCTTTGTGCCTTCAAAACTCCGGCATTGGATATTAGAATATCGAAGCCTCCAAAGAATTTTACAACTTTATCTAAGGCTTTCACCACTGACTTCGAACTGGTTACATCCATATCCAGAGCAAAAGCCCTGTCCGAGCCATATTTTTCAGACAAAATATCCGCTTGCTTGCGGGTTTGCTGTTTATTTATATCAGCCAAAAATACAAATGCCCCTTCTGCAATCATATCTTCAGCGATTTGGCGGCCAAATCCCTGCGCCGCCCCTGTTACAACGGCTACCTTGCCTGCAATTCTGCCCGTTAAATCATCAGGCAAAGGCAATACACTAAATAAACCAACACCTTTAACATACACGGATTTAATCGCCGCCGGTTTCTTCCCGATTTTTCTTCTGAGATTTCTGATTACCTGTTCTTCGCCGCTGTTTTGCGGTATATGAATATTCAAGCAATTCTTAGAGCTGATTTTGTTACTGAAACGAACGATGGGGAATTTTTCATCATTTCCAAGCAGCATTCTTAAAACCGGCGCAATATTATTGACTGATATTCTATTCATTACGGCCTTCAACAAGATTAAAATATTTACTTAAAACAGTATATCCTATCTTTTTAAACGCACCAATTCTATCTTCTGAGTTTTTATAATCAGGATTTGCGACGCCGCTGCTATCTACAAACCCACATTTATTATGTGCCTGTAAAAATTGATGAGCGGCAAGGACACATGCGCCTTCTCGAAATATTTTCTTTAAATCATCCGGTATTGGTTGACCATTTATACATAAAGGTTCAATCGGAATCAGGTCAAGACTATTATGTTCGGTTCCCGCCACAACAGCAATGCCCTCTCTACGGATTGTGTGGACATACTCAGCCAGAACTACCGGATGATTTCTGACGGGTATAAATTCAGCCATATAGTAATTATTATTCTTTAGATTATTTATTAAATTATCTAGAGGATATTCATATTCACATCTCTGTTTTGCACCATCCGCGAGAACCGGATAACAGGGAATTCCTCCCAGCTGAAGTATCAGTTCCTTTGCTTGTGCGAGGTTTATAAAAGTTTCCGGGACAAAGCAAATTTTGCCTGCCTTGAGCAAATTCGATCGAATTTCATTTTGAATACTGACAGAATCATCAGGTTTCGACTTTGATTCACTGCCAAAAATATTATCGAGCTTTTTTTTTCTATCTTTAAAATTTACTCTCAAAAAAAACGCTTCCTGAAATGCCTGCGCAAGATGACGCTCCTGCAAAACAACCGTCTGCCGGTCGCAATTGTAACGGGTAACCACGCGGCTTATGATTGTTTCGGCATCAAGTCCCGTATCGACACCGTTATTCTTAAAATGCCCTGTTATTTTTTCCGCCATCAGGTGCATTCTTTCAGTATCATTCCGCCGAATAATGTTTAACAGCTCCTTTGCTCTTTCTGCCAGATATTCAAATTTCGTAATTCCCTTTCCACAGATATAATACTTGCCGGGATTATCAGGGTCGTTAACTTTTATGTCCCGCTGCTGCAAATCCTCTTCAATCGCGATTATCTCTGTGCTATATAGAGGGAAAATTTTCTTTTGCTGTGCCAGAGCAGAAAACTTTCGATAAATCGTAAAATCATAATAATTGCCCGCTCCAATCACTTTAACGCCTTGTTGAGATGCAAGGTTTATGGCTTGTTCCACACTTTGAAACGCAGAAAAATTCGGCGGCAGATGTATATGGGTATTTACCGGAAATTTGTCATAACTTAACTCCTGCCGGGCAAGTTCTCGAATTTGCTCGACAGTCCCAATTTGGCTCAAAAAATCAAGCCCTGATATACCGGTATTTGGCATAATATCCTTCAAACTATTTTAAAAATACATTGATATTTCTTTCAAAAATACTACATTTTATTGCAAAAATCAAGCAAAAAAGTGCAAATTTATGTTGAAATTTTGGATTATATATGATAAAATCTTAAAAAATAGCGAAATAAGCTTAATTTTAGGGGCATATAAATGCTTTCTACAATAAATGAAAGAAGGGAAAAAATTCTTGCCCTTGCCTATAAACAAGGACAAGTCCGGGTCAAAGAACTTTCAAATACATTGAATGTTTCAGAGGCCACAATACGCAGAGACCTGCAAGGCATCGCTGCCGAGGGACTTTTGGATGTGAATCACGGCGGAGCCTGTGTTGTTAAACATTCAGACTATTCATTCATTTCAAAATCTATGCGCAATGTCGAGGCAAAGAAAATAATAGCCTCGCTGGCCGCCCAATTAGTACAGGATGGCGACCAGATATTTTTAGATTCAGGCACCACCTGTTTTGCTATGGCAAAATTTCTGCGAACAAAAAAAAGTCTTTCCGTCATCGTCAATTCAATCCGCACGGCACAGGAACTCCAGGCTCCGGGCTTGAATGTTTTAATACTTGGAGGACAATACCGGCCTGAAAGGATGGACGCTATCGGTCCAATAACTTACGAGACTCTTAATCATCTGCGGGGTTATCTTGCATTTTTAGGGACTGACGGTTTAAGTAAAGATTTCGGTTTTACCTCTATAGATATTGAAAGCGCCAATCTGTTCGGCCTTGCCGCCAAAAATGGCAGAGAGTCAATACTGCTGGCGGACAGCAGCAAATTCGATAAGCCCGCCCTTCACAAAATTACCGATATTCGTTCGATTTCGACAATTATAACAGAAAAGAAACCTTCGCCGGAGTGGTGCAGGTTCCTTAGTGAAAATGGAATTAAAATAATATATCCCACAACTTCCGACACAGAGACACAATAATGCCAAAATCACAATTCATCGACCCCCAGGAATGCCGTAAAGCCGGTTTTATTAAATTTCAGCCGATACCGGTCAACCAATACAGTAAAACAATCAGCGAAGAACTCAATCGCTACAGCCCCGATGACCTGATAAGAATACAGCGGGATATGGTTATATGCAGAACATTCGAAACTATGCTCAATGAAATCAAGATTCGAGGTTCGTATAATGGGATAGAATATATGCACAGCGGCCCTGCTCACCTTTCCATCGGTCAGGAGGCCGCTGCTGTCGGGCAGGCTTACCATTTGGGCATCGAAGACCACATTTACGGCAGTCACAGAAGCCACAGCGAAATTCTCGCAAAGGGTTTATCGGCGATACACAAGTTAGACGAGCAAATCCTGATGGATATTATGAAAAACTATTTCGACGGCAATTGTCTTTCGATTGCAGAAAAAGACGCCGAGGGAAATGTCAAAGATTTAGCAATAGATTTTCTTGTTTACGGCACACTTGCCGAAATTTTCGGCCGTTATGCGGGTTTCAACAAAGGTATGGGCGGTTCCATGCATGCGTTTTTCCCGCCTTTCGGGATATACCCTAATAACGCTATCGTAGGCGGCTGCGGCGATATAGCCGTGGGTGCCGCGCTTTATAAAAAAGTAAATCAAAAGAGCGGAATAGTAATTGGAAATATAGGCGATGCTTCATCGGCCTGCGGGCCTGTCTGGGAAGGTATCTGCTTTGCTGTTATGGACCAGTTTAAAAAACTCTGGCAAGAACCCTATAAGGGCGGCCTTTCGCTTATTATTAATTTTGTAAATAATTTTTACGGGATGGGCGGCCAGCCTGAGGGCGAAACAATGGGGTTCGGAATTCTTGCCCGCCTCGGAGCAGGCATAAATCCCGAGCAAATGCACGCTGAAAGAATCGACGGCTACAATCCTTTAGCCGTTGCGGATGCCATATTGCGTAAAAAAGAAATTCTCGAAAAAGGCGATGGACCGGTGCTTTTAGATACCATCACCTACCGCTACAGCGGTCATTCGCCGTCCGACCAGAACAGTTATCGCCGAAAAGAAGAAATAGAGGCCTGGAAACAGCATGACCCGATAGAGGCCTTCGCAAAAGAGCTGGTTAATTCGAAAGTATGTGAGCAAGATGTTATAGACCAGATTTGTAAAAAAGCTGAAGAAATTATCCTCAGGGCCTTTCGAAAAGCGGTTGACCCGAAAATATCCCCGCGAGCTGATTTGAAAAAGGCCGGCTGTTTGCTTGAAAAGACTATGCTTTCCAATCAAAAAATCAAAACTCTGGATACTGCCCGCCAGCCGGAAACTCTTATTCCCCGGCAGGACAATCCACGAATTAAAAGTCTGGCAATTAAAAGCCGCTCGGCTTATGACCAGAATGGTCAAAGATTGAAAGATATACGCTGCATTGGAATAAGAGACGCCATTTTCGAGGCGATTCTCGACTATTTTTACATTGACCCGACTTTAGTAGCTTACGGCGAGGAAAATCGCGACTGGGGCGGAGCATTTGCGGTTTACAGGGGACTGACAGAAGCCCTGCCGTATCATCGCTTATTCAATGCGCCTATCGCCGAAGGAGCAATCATCGGCACTGCTGTAGGCTATGCGCTTGAGGGTGGAAGAGCTTTGGTAGAACTTATGTATTGCGATTTTCTGGGCAGAGCGGGCGACGAGCTTTTCAATCAGCTATCAAAATGGCAATCGATGAGCGGTGGACTGCTTAAAATGCCTGTTGTTGTTCGTGTTTCCATCGGCAGCAAATACGGCGCTCAGCACAGCCAGGACTGGACAAGCATCTGCGCACATATTCCGGGTCTTAAAGTAGTTTTTCCTGCTACACCTTATGACGCCAAAGGACTGATGTACTCAGCCCTTGGCGGAACAGACCCTGTTATATTCTTTGAAAGTCAGAGGACATACAGCCAGCCGGAAGAATTTATGGCCGGCGGCGTTCCGGAAGGTTTCTATGAAGTGCCTTTCGGCGAACCTGCTGTTCGCAAAGAGGGAAAAGATTTAACTATTTTGACTATCGGGGCAACGTTATATAGAGCCATTGAAGCTGCCAAAATACTTGAAGAAAAATTCGGTTTGTCTGCTGAAATTATTGATGCCCGCAGTCTTGTCCCATTTAATTATGAAACTGTTATCAATTCCGTTAAAAAGACCCACAAAATTCTTCTTGCCTCCGATGCCTGCGAACGAGGAAGCTTTCTGCACACTATCGCTTCGAACATCTCCTTGATGGCTTTTGACGAACTTGAAAAGCCGCCGGTAGTAGTCGGGGCCAGGAATTGGATTACACCGCCGGATGAAATTGAAGATGCTTTCTTCCCATATCCTTTAGATATCTTGGATGCCGTCAATGAGCATATCCTGCCCTTAAAGGGATATATCACCCGGCGGGACAATTCTATATCCGAATTGTTCCGCAGAAACAAACAAGGGCTTTAAAAAACGGCCCAACCAAACCTTGTGCCGCCGGTTTCTCAGAGACGCTTACTTAAAACCTCGGACTCATATCTTCTGATTTCCTCCATCCAATCGGCCTCCTGTGGAACATCGTTCTTCAGGCAGTAATAATTCCAGACTGCTCCGAACGGCATTGTCTTAAGCTCTTCGAGCATTGCCAGCCGCCTTGTAAAATCGCCTTCAAGCTCACTGCGCCTTAATAGCAATATCGGTTCCAAAAGAGCTGTCAGAAGCGACTTAATCATACAGCGAACTCCAATTACCCATGCTGCAATACGATTGATACTGGCATCAAAAAAATCAAGGCCGATATGCACCCTTCCAATAAAACCGCCGCGAACTATCTCCTGACTTATTGCAAGAAGCTCGTCGTTAAGAATAACAACATGGTCGCTGTCCCAGCGAACAGGGCGGCTTACGTGCAAAAGTATCTCCTCAAGATATGTCATCACAGAGGAAATTTTGTCGGAGATAACTTCCGTTGGATGGAAATGCCCCGCATCGAGGCACAATAACTTATTGCGGGATATCGCATAGCCCATATAAAATTCATGCGAGCCGACAACATAACTTTCCGAACCTATGCCGAAAAGTTTGCTTTCCACAGAATCACGATTATATTTCGGGTTAATCTTATATTTAAAAATCCTATCCAAAGAATCTCTCAGTCTTTGACGAGGCGACTTTCTGTCCACAGGAATATCCTTATAGCCGTCAGGCACCCAGAAATTGGTTATAACGGTACTACCGAGCTGCTTGCCCATCTGTTCCGCTATTTTTCTGCAGGCAATGCCGTGTTCTATCCAGAAATTCCTTATGCCCTTGTCAGAATGACTCAAGGTAAAACCGTCGGCAGCCTTCGGATGCGAAAAATATGTCGGATTAAAATCCAGGCCTATTTTCCTTTGTTTTGCCCAGTCAACCCAGCTCTGAAAATGCTCTATGCCTATCCGGTTTCGCTCCACGAATTTTCCCCCATTGTCTAAATAGCAAGCGTGAAGATTCAACCGGTGTTTACCGGGTATCATATCCAGGGCATTGTCAATATCCTGCCTTAACTGCTCAATTGTGCGGGCCTTGCCGGGATAATTGCCGGTAGCTTGTATGCCACCACCGGCCAGCTCGGCGTTCGGTTTTTCAAAACCGCCGACATCGTCGCCCTGCCAGCAGTGCAGCGATATTGGTATCTTTGAAAGTTTCGACATCGCCCTGTCGGTGCTGACGCCCAGCGATGCGTATCGTTCTTTTGCCGCTTCGTAAGCTTTAATAATTTGTTTCTGTTTCATATTTTTTGTCCTCTATAATTGTTTGATTCTGTAAGATTCCGCTTCCCAGTTTTCTATAAACAATCTGGCTTTCTCGTCAAGATAACATATCCCGCCAAACGCTTCCGCCAGTTGCTTTACTAATGCGCCATCTTTGGCAAGTTCCAGAGCAAGCTGTGCTTTTTTTTCTGTCTCGCCAATTCCGAAAATCATATTGTCCCAAGAAATAATTTTAGGCAGATAGCCGTATTCCTGCCTGAATAATTCGAGCTTGTCTTTTTCAGGCTGGCCGATAAACGGAAATGATTTCGAATATACAATATGGTCGGGGGAGACAGGTCCTGTTGCAATGTCAAAATAACCTTCAACAGAAACAAAAATATCCTTCTCTGGATAATTTTCTCTGATAAATAATAAAGCTTGTTTATCCTTTGCAGGTCTGTCGGAAATCTTAAGCTGCAGCGACACTTTAGACGACAAATATTTGCCTTTGAGAGTCGACATAACCTGTTCATATAACTGTCTGACTTCTTCAACTGTATCTGCCGCTGCGAAAATACCGTGATTTTTAAGAATAATTAACGTCGGCTCTTTGTCTTTTGCTTCGGCATATTGACATACCTTCCTGCGAACTTCCATACATAAACTATAACCAGGGTCAATGTAATCCAGCCACAGGGCATCAGGAAAAAGCTCGCTACATATTTCAGCTCCATAATTCGAACAGGCCATGCCATTTACAACGGCTGGGTGAGTGTGCACTATAAATTTGTATTTTATCGAGTCATGCAACGGAGCCTCCACTGAAGGTCTGCCGCTCTGTGGGTCCGTTTTGGCCTCTACCATTATCTGTTTAACAAGTAATTCTCTCTGATGCGGGTCTGATGGCGGAGCCATACTATACAGCCTGGACAATTTCGAATGGTTCATTGCCACAAAATCCTTTTGTGTAATCGTAGCTAAAGTAATCCCGGAAGGCTTGACCCAGATAGTTGTTTCATCTTTAACTGACGTATTACCGCCGCCGCCTTTGACGTAATCACCTGTCCCAAACCAATGAGAAAGTTCGGTTATTTCTCGCAACAAGTCCAAGATATATTTCTTTTAAAAGCCGAAAAAATAAATAAGGTCATGAAAATCAATAAACACATTCCTTTATGCTATCAGCCAAAGTCCCGACATTTTCTTTGGGACTCCCATAAAAACAGTAAAGTAATCAAAACCTTGAAATATCAAGGATAGAATAACATTAAACTATGCTGCAGAATTATTCCTCCACATCCATAACGCTTACCGTGATAAACCATACGATAGTAGCTATAAGTATCATATTCTTAACTTGATCAAGACTCACCTTGTCTGTAAAATACATATACGATGGAACCATCAAAGCAACAAGCTGTATGTCTTCAGCAAAAATGAAACAAAATAAACTCATTTCTAAGAGAGTTTTTCGGCTCCACTGACAACCATTCTACAATTAACTTCCTTTCTTTCAAGCATAGTTTTTAGCTTCAATTTGGCACATTGTTTCAATATCTCATCACGCCCGCCATAATACATATCGTCCGGCGTAACATTGCCAATTGCTTCATGATACCGCTGCGAATTATACCATCTGACAAACTGTCCAATCTTCCTTTCAGGTTCGCTCGGCATCTGCCAGACATCAAGACAAACCTGTTCTTTTATCGAGCTGTGATAACGTTCAATCTAACCATTTTTAATCTTCTTTCTAACCATTTTAGCGCGTCGAAATACACATTTTCACCCGCCTTTTATGAACAGCTGACAGCGGCGATAGACGGATAACCCGACGCCGTCTAACTGTTCACTTATAAGTATAAGTTTTAAACTACCAATTTCTAATAAAATTCATATAATACTCTTTAGGTGTATTGAAAGAAAACGCCAAGTTTTCAGCCAAGTGAGCATATACGCTTTCAATCGCCGCTTGACGTAGCTTTCGATAACCCTTTTTTGTATAAAATGTTACGAGTTTGAGCGCCCGTAGCTCAGCTGGATAGAGCAACGGATTTCTAATCCGAATGGAGGTTTATAAGTGCTGCGCTAGTAATGTCTTGCATCGCGGTTTTAAGCTAAGAATGAGGTTTGCAAGTGGTTAACAAATTCTTAACAAGTTAACTTACAGTGGCGAACCACTGACGACTGACACTTTTTTGACACCAACTTTACTAATGTTTACAAAAATAAACGCTAATTCTTTTTCTTGTTTTTTTGTTACTTTGCTTGTACTTCTGTCGAGAAAGAAGTTAATTTGCCAGAAACTTCTTGATCGGGTTTGTACTACTTCCCATTAAGCGATTAACCAATATGTTTTTCTTGACTTGTGTGACCGAATTGGTATAAGGTTATGTGCTTATCTTCGGAGGTATGGTAGTGAATTACAATCAAAACATTGTGGATTTCTTCCAAGATTTGATTTCGAGTGTCCATACCACCCACACTAATAATATTTCTTCTCGTAACAATAACAAATTATGGGGTAGACTAATACTTGCGGTATTAGTGTCAATTCTTGGCATAGTTTCGACAACTATAGGTGAAATTTTCACAACAGTATTCCTGTCTGATGGTAACACACCACTTGCGTTAGTTGATCCTAATATCCCTTATGTATATCGAGATGTCATGGTTGGAACCAAATTGATAATTGTTGTAAGCTCCGATACCAATGAACACTGGGGAGACGGCTTCAATGATGGTGGCAGTTTGGCTATCGAAGAAGAATATTCGCCTTATGGAATTTTGTCGGCAAGAGAACCCTTGGTTGAAGGTGATTGGTCAGGCTCACATTTGCCTGCTGCAGGCGACCCTGCTGCTGTTTATGATTGGTATCCTATCGGATTTGATTTATATACCGGCTCTCACAACATAGAACCAGGAAACTGGTTTATTATTGACTACAATGCCATAGACACAGGTGACTGTAACGTTGGATTCTACGACCATAGCATAAGCTGGGATGAGCCTATTTATGAACTGTCTTTTTCTCATGTCCGCACACGAGATTTCAATAATGATACCATAGTTGATTTTCATGATTACGCAATTTTTGCATCCCACTGGCTGGAAACAAATTGTAATGCCTCAAATGAGTGTGATGGAACTGACCTTGACACCAATGACACTGTCAATGCTAATGACTTAATGTTGTTTTGCCAGTATTGGCTCGAGAGAACTGAATATTAACAATCGGCTTTATCTTCTCCTCAGTTTATTTCCAGTTCAAATATAGCTTTTCCTGCACCGTTTTAAGCTCTATCTCGAAAATTTTTCAAAAAAATGAAAATTTTCTAATTTACAAACGCCTTTTAATTACAGAACAGAGTAGGCTCCAATTGTCTATCTTTGAGATAGTTTATTCCGTATTTGTTTTTTTAAAAAGGAGGAAGGGTTATGAAGACAAAATATTTTACGTTGGTATATGTTCTTTTGTTGTCGGTTAGTTGTACTGCTTTTGCAGATAGGGCACTGGAAAGAGAAGAAATACTACAAATCTTTCAACACTTAACAAGCCAGCCAAAGAAAACTTGGATACCAGTGGGTATAATTAAGGCTGTCCACGAGGAATACCGAGCGCCAAAAACAACAGATACTAATGAGATTAACAATCAAATTAACAAAGAGATTACAGAATATCAAAAAAACTCTAATAAGCGAGAATTAACTGAAGATACGCAAAAAATGAAGCTTGATGCAATACCATTTAACGTTCGTCATAAGTTATCCAATGAATATACAATGAATTCATCTGTAATTGTGAAATTTGACGGGGAAAGATTTTATTGGGAAATTAATGTTGATTCACGCACAGATTCAGTAAAACCAGATAAAAACTTAGCAGAAAATTTTATGACGGATCAGTTTGACTTAAACTGGAATGCAAGGCGTGTATTTGCATGGGATGGTGAAAAATACACTACTTATTTTCTGACTGGCAATCATGCAATCGTTGACTCAACGGGCAATACTCCACACGTTGTTAATGGCCCCTTAACTGCCGGACTTATCCCCTGGGGATACGGCTATTACACATACGAGAATCTTTCTGTTGTTGAATCCTCCGCCATCGAAAAACAGATCGATGGCCAAATACAGATACAATTGACACTTAACAATTCAGATGGTTCGCAAATGCTTTTTGTACTTGACCCCAAAAAAAATTATGCGGTTCTATCCTGTTTGATAAATAAGCAAGGCAATTTAGTGGCTTCCAGACAATATTCCAACTACCGGCTAATATCCAGCAATTGGACCCCTGCTGATATTTTAATAGAACAATATAAAACAGGATCAAACAGGTTGTTAGCTCGTGATTTGTGGCATATTACCAGTGTAGATACTAATGTTCCTCAACACTGTGAATTTGATGTCAACTACAATGCCGATGCTTTAATAGAACATTCTGTTTTTAATAGCCGTAGGCCCGAAATGTATCGCTACTCGCAGACAACCGATACAACTCTACTTTTAGCCGAAAGATTGGCATACGTAGCAAATGAAGGAGTACAGATGCAAAATTGTGCAACAGCGGCATTAAAATATGTCGCTTCAAAATTAGGTAAAAACATCCCCGACCAACAACTTACCGAATTAGTAAATGAACCCAACCAGGACACCAGTCTTTCTCAAATGAAACAATTTGCACAAAGTGTGGGACTTTTCTGCTGTGCCGTGAAGACCGATATTAAAACTTTAAAGAGCTTAAAAAGCTGCAAAGCAATCTTGTACATTCCTGGTAAAAAGCATTTTGTTGTTCTTGAATCAATCGACGATAAATATGTTTGGACGGTGGATATATCAAGCAGTAATTTTTATTATCACACAGATATTAACTTTTTTGATATGGACTGGACTGATGGCATAGCCCTTTTAGTTTCAAATAACCCTATCGCAGACAAATTTACCGAAATTAACGACAGTAAACTTCAAACAATATTCGGCATAGGTTATTCTTGCACCCGACTCCTCCAAGATTATTATGTCGTATATTGCGACTATATCGCTGGTATGTGTGGTGGTTGGTACGAAGAGCATTATACAAGATACGGTTGCCAGAGCGGAACCGGCAGTTGCCCAACTTCCACGATGATTAGGTACAAAGAAAGTCCTTGTGTAATAGACCCTTACGATCCGCTTGCCTGTGATGTAACTGGTGAATGGACTTGTTATTATATGAGGGCATGTGCCTAAGTCTATCTATTGGGTATCCTAAAAAAGCGGCCAGGAAAGGAATCCTGGCCGCTTTTTTAATGGTGTTCTGTTGATTCATTAAGAAAAGACCATACAATAAGTAACTATGAAACAATCTTCATTTACACTTATTGAACTAATCATAGTGGTTTCTATAATTGCATTTTTAATAGCGATATTTGCCCCTGTGCTGCAAAGTTCCAGACGGCAGGCAAACGCTGTCCTTTGTGGTTCGAATATCAAACAGCTGGTATCTGGTTTGCTTATGTATGAAAATCAAAATCTTACCTTACCTTTCAACTTTGATAATACTCCTATGGTTCCTCCTCCGGGAGGTTATCCAGGATACGGTCAATATGACAGAAAAGGGTGGTGGTGGTTTAATTCTATAGAGGGGTTCTATAAAAAGTCTGATATGAAAATAACTGTTGTTCAGTGTCCTTCTAAATGGTTAACTGATACCAAGCTTAAGAATAATATTCTCTGCGGCAATTATGGTGTAAACCGTTCTATATGTAAAAGTTCAGATGACAGACAAAACAATAGAGAAGAATTTGTTGGAATGCCTTTAAGTACCCGCGATATACCAAATTCCGGTAAAACTTTACTCATAGTTGATAGCGGCTATGCTATGATAAGCTGGTGGCACACAGTAGATATACCTCCTGTTGCCCTTGGTAACACCGTAATTGAAGATACTGCTTATATCCCTGGTTTGGAAATTAACAAAAGTAGAAATTTATGGCTTGGTCAGGAACAGGATGCTATATCCGGTCGACACCCGAATAAAACGGTAAACGTTGGATTTGTCGATGGTCATGTGGGTCGTACAAAAGCTGATGATTTATTTGTTGAAAAAATAAGTGATAGCTATAAAAATAAAACTCCGCTTTGGGTACCGAAATAAAGTGCGTTTTCTAAAAAGATGCTTTTTTTATGACATCCTGTATTTCGCTGTCATCCAAATATTTAACCACTACAGTAGATCTCAATTCATATTCACCATTAGTGGCTGACTTTTGATAAACCTCAACTCTCTGAGGAAGATTTGTTTCAAGGTCTACAAAAACCCTCCATTTCTTAGATATGAGGTGGCCTTCGTAGATTTTTTCAACCCACGTTAAATCATATATTTCGATCTTGTTAGTAGTTTCCAGGTTTTTATCGTCTACACGGCTCCACTCAGCATCACTTGGTATGTCAGATATACTATAAAATGGCACTAAACCTAATGAGCCGTTTATCGTATTCTGGATTTCTGTAATCATTTCAACAGACAGCATTGTCGTTTCAACTGTATTACACTCCAGACGTTTTACTTTTCTAACCTTATTTGCAAGGTCCCACAAAACTGATTCTTTATCAGTTCTAATCATATTAACGTTTAATGTCCTGGACACCCACTGTTCCCGCACAGATTCTTTTTTACCAGGAATGAAACTTGAGATATAGACATTTTTGACTTTTTCAACAGCTTTGTAGATTCCTTCCAGTGTAACTGCTTTAGCGGTTGATATATTTAGAAACAAGGCGGTTGCTATTAATATAACTGCGGCTGCCGCAACGCCGATTTTAAACAGCGGCTTAATATTCAACGCGGATACTCTTTGCCTTAGAGCGGTATCAATAGTCAAGACCGGTTGTTCAGCCTTTGATTCATCTTCTTGGCCGGTTTTTATCTCTACTCTCACCGGAAAACCTGCGTAAAGATTATCAGATTTGATTTCTTCTGCTTTTACAGATTCGTCTATGTGGTATATTGTGACAATTCCAGATTCAGTCTGCTCAACAATTCCAAAGACAGTATTATGCAATTGCTGCATTTTAGCCAAACACATCGGGCAGATGCATATATGAGAGGTAAGGAACTGCCGAAATTTGGCATACTGATCATCGGCAGGATCAAGTCCGTACGGTACAGTATAATCAAAAATATCACTCGCAGAAACTTCTTTGCACGGGAAATCATATCGTTCCGACTGGTTACTCAAAGATTCATTGCGAATAGCTTCTCTGCATTGATATAGTACTTTGCGGCAGTCGGAACAAACGCATAAATGTTTTAAAACTTCTTCGGTCGTTCTCCCAAAAATCATCGACACAACCGTTAAGACAGCAGCCTGGGCTCTTGAACAGCTAACATTATTTTCACCATCCTTTTCAGCAAATAGCCGGCTTAATCGGTATAACTGCTTACGGCTGAGATTTAGCT
>JBAVNP010000078.1:0-2789 GCA_049691175.1 Sedimentisphaerales bacterium | reverse complement strand
GTGCATTAGCTGCTCAAACGGCAGATAAAAATGCTGATTTTAATATCTGCGTGAAGGTTTTTGACAATGTTGGCGAGCTTGCCGATAATTTGCACAAATTTATTCAACCTGACGATATAATATTAGTCAAGGCCTCCCGAAGTGAACATTTTGAAGCGGTAGTTGAACGATTAAAAATTGATTTCAACGGTATCTAAGGCGGTATGATATATCATCTTTTTTCATTTTTGCAGGATTTTGTAACCCGCTCGCTTGGTTTTTACGCCTGGCAGGAGGTTATGTTTCGCTGCATAATGGCGGCGCTCACAAGTCTTGTTGTAGCCTGGCTTTCCGGCCCGAAAATAATCCGCTGGCTGATGCGCAAAAAAATCGGCGACAGGCCGGAATTTTATCATGAAAAGCTCAACGCCCTCAATAAGGAAAAGGAAAATACGCCGACGATGGGAGGTCTGATAATTCTCCTTTCGGTGCTGGCGGGCACACTGCTTTGGGCGAAACTGAACAATCCGTTTGTTCAGAAAGGGATTATTTTAATGCTGTGGTTTGGCGGCGTAGGCGCCGTTGATGATTGGCTCAAACTCACAAGCGCGATTCGCCATCGCAGCCGCAACGGCTTAAAACCGTGGGAGAAACTGGTGTTTCAGTTCGGCGGTGCGGTGCTTATTTCAACATTCCTGTATTTTGATGTTGAAAATGTTCCGGATGCGACAAGGTTCTGGTTGCCGTTCTACAAATACGGCATACCAATCACCGGCTGGCTGTTTGTGCTGATTGCGATAATTTACATTTCAGCGACGAGCAACGCCGTCAATCTGACCGATGGAATGGACGGCCTGGCGGCAGGCTGCGTGGCGATAGCGAGTATGACTTTAGCCATTCTTTGTTATGTCGCCTCCGAGTCGATGACGAGAACATCGACAATGACCTGGGCAGGCTATCTTCTTTTGCCGCATATACCGCAGTCAGGCGAACTGAGCGTATTTTTCTCGTCCATTCTCGGCGCATCGCTGGGATTTTTGTGGTTCAACTGTCATCCGGCGCAAACTTTTATGGGTGATACAGGCTCGCTGCCGCTGGGAGCCGCGATGGGTTATGGCGCATTGGTTACGAGAAATGAGGTCCTGCTTTTGATAATCGGCGGCGTATTTATGGTCGAGCTTTTCAGCGTGGTTTTACAGATTGGATATTTCAAATACAGCGGCGGGAAAAGAATTTTCCGCTGCGCTCCGATACATCATCATTTTCATCTTGCCGGCTGGTCCGAGCCGCAGGTGGTTGTTCGTTTCTGGCTTTTGGCCGCCGCCTTTGCCGCTTTGGCTCTGGCTACTATTAAAATCCGCTAAAGATAAAAATTAACCACAAATGCACACGAATTAACACAGTTTATTATTGACAAAATAAAACCCCCGGTTTATTCGCCGGGGGTTTTTTATGCTCTGTTTTTCGATATTTTTACTCAAACAGGAACGAGCCGTATTGCGCGGCTTTGCCTAATTCTTCGTGAATCCTGAGCAACTGATTGTATTTACAAATCCTGTCCGTCCTGCAGGCTGAGCCGGTCTTAATTTGGCCGCCGCCCATAGCTACGGCAAAATCAGCCATAAAAGTATCTTCGGTTTCGCCGCTGCGATGTGAAATCACATATCCCCAGCCGGCCTTTTGGCACAGCCGTATTGCTTCTATGGTTTCAGTCAGCGTGCCTATTTGGTTGAGTTTGATAAGAACCGCATTTGTAGTTTTTTCCCTGATACCTCGCTCGATAAAATGAGGATTGGTTACATAAATATCGTCACCGACAATCTGGATTTTATCGCCGAGAATTGAAGTTTGTTCCTTAAATCCTTTCCAGTCATCTTCAGCAAGACCATCTTCAATGGAAACGATGGGATATTTATTAATCCACTTTTTATAAAAATCGGTCATTTGCGAGCTGGTTTTCTTCCCTTGTCCTGACTTTTTTAAATTATACTTCCCGCCTTCATAAAATGAACTTGCCGCTGGGTCAAGCGCAATGGCAATATCTTTGCCCGGTTTATATCCCGCAGCCTTGATAGCCGCCACGATTACTTCGCAAGCTTCATCGTTGCTTTTGAGATTTGGAGCAAATCCGCCTTCGTCGCCGACGCTTGTCGCATAGCCTTTCTTCTTAAGAATCGATTTAAGCGAGTGAAAAGTCTCGGCGCCGTATCGCAGAGCCTCTGGAAAATTCGGCGCTCCAATCGGCATAACCATAAATTCCTGAAAATCCACGTTATTATCGGCGTGTTTTCCGCCGTTGAGGATATTCATCATCGGCACCGGCAGGACATTTGCGTTGCATCCGCCGAGATAGCGATACAGCGGCAGGCCTACCGAATTGGCGGCAGCCTTTGCGGCGGCAAGCGAAACGCCGAGGATGGCGTTTGCGCCGAATCTGCCTTTGTTTTTTGTGCCGTCTAATTTAATCATTAGTTTATCTAATTTCTCCTGCTCTAAGGCATCCATTCCGAGGACCTTGGGGGCGATTTTAGCGTTTATGTTATTAACGGCTGTTAAAGTGCCTTTGCCCATATATCTTTTTGACTTTGTATCGCGAAGTTCGACTGCCTCGTGTGCGCCTGTGCTTGCTCCGGATGGAACAGCGGCTCTGCCGAACGAACCGTCTTCGAGTATAACGTCAACCTCTACGGTCGGATTGCCTCGTGAATCGAGTATTTCTCTTGCCTTTACGCCAACTATTGTCGTGAACATTTTATTATTCCTTTCTTAAAGTTGTTTTTGTCATTCCCGCGGAAGCGGGAATCCAGGAA
>JBAVNP010000077.1:0-2716 GCA_049691175.1 Sedimentisphaerales bacterium | reverse complement strand
GATTAGATAACAGAAAAAGCAACCTGCGTTTGGCAACGCGCTCCCAAAATAACTGCAATAGAAAACAAAAAAAGGGAACCTCAAAATACAGAGGAGTATGCTACAATAAACGCACAAAAAAATGGAGAGCGGCTATAAGCTTTAACGGAATGTATAAACATTTAGGCTTCTTCGATAGTGAAGAAGAAGCAGGGAGGGCGTATGATGAGGCGGCGAAGATTTATCACGGCGAGTTTGCTTCCCTGAACTTCCCCGCAGAAAAACAAATTCTAAATCCTAATATCTAAATCCTAAACAAATCCTAATTACCAAAAATTGAAAAATGACCCAAACATCGCCTCTTGAACATTTGGATTTAATATTTTGAATTTGTTTAGTGCTTAGGGTTTAGGATTTAGGGTTTCCTTTTTAGGCGGGGCGGGCTGCTGCACTAATGGCGTTAATGGGCCGGGGACGAAGACGGCTTTGACGGCTCCTTTTTCACATATTTTCTTGAGCAATTCAACTATCTGGGAATATGAAACGCCGAGGCCCGACCGCAGTTTTTGGTCTTCCGGGGCGGGTTCGTCGCCGAGGGCTTTAATCAAATCCGCGAGCCTGAAACTGGTCTTCAAAGGTCCCATCAGTTCGCCTGTAATGGGGTGCTTTCGCATTATTGAAATCCGGTTTTCTTCCGGCAGGGCGTTAATTATGATTTGGCCGTCGTCGGACTCGATGAAGATATTTTTTTCGCAGTCTATCGGAGCGCCGAAGAGGACGATTCGGGCCTCATCTTTTCTCGAAACGTAGACGGTTTTCGGGGAAAGCTGAATTATCTGGTCTATGTAAAAATCCTTTCCCACCGTTGTTCGAACTATTGACGCGTCATCATATTGCTGCATAAACTTATAGGCGGTGAATCGGACATTGAAATCGTCATCGCGAACCAGCCTGCTCATAAGAGTAATGACGTTGCGCTCGCCGCCGGCGTTTCCGATTGCATCAATCGCGGCAAGGCGGACGGGCGAAGTTGTATCCTGTGCGAAATCCCTCAAAACTTTCAAGGCCCTGTCGTCGCCGATATTCAGCAGACATCTTGCGGCGCTGAATCTTGTCTGTATGTTTTCGCTGTCGAGCAGCGGCAGAAGTTTTTCAATTGCCGGTTTGCCGATGGCTTCGAGACCTGTTTCGTATTTTTCCTTTTCAGATTCGGTTTTCAGTTTTTCCACAAGCGAAAACATCTGGCGGTCTTCAGCGACTGCGGTCGTGCCGATGTAAAGCGATTTAACAAGCTCGATAAACCTTACCTTTCTGTCATTGAATTGCTGCGGCAGGGTCAGATAAATTATACTTTCTGAAGCGGCATTGGCGGTGTTTTTCCCGAATCGCTGGTCTATGCGGTTTCTTATAAGCGCGACGGTTTGGAAATCCGGCCTGTAAATCGCCAGCAGAAGCTGCTGTTTTTGCATAACTTTTCCTCCGCCGAGGACGTAACCAGTCCGCTGGTCGGGTTTTTGCTCGGCGACATTGTCGATATAAATCGTTCCTGCCGCCAGCGCCAGCGTTTTTGAAGATGTTACAACTTCTTCAACCCGGCTGACAAACTTCAATTCAGCAGTATAGAGTCTGCCGCCCTGGAGAGACGTGGTCTGTGTGCCGGGCAGAGCCGTTACTCTGACATCGAAGGCTTCCTGCTTTACGGCGCCGGGAGGTATAAAACCTTCGACGAGAACAACGGCTGTATCTTTGCTGTTTATCATCGTATCAGGGTCAACGGTTTTTCTCTGGCCGACCTGCGTCTGAATATACTGGCGAAGATAATCCCGCACTGCGGGGGGACATTCGGATGAACCTGTGCCGGAAAGGCCGACTACTATTCCTACGCCTTTGATGGGTATAGGATTGTAGGCCATTACCTCGGCAAGGTCGCCGATGGTCTTGTCAATCTGCAAAGGCTGCTGGTTTGGAGCTTCGGTTTTTTTGTCTTCTTTTTTGGTTTTCGCCTTTTTGCCGAAGCAATCGGATTGCGGTATGCACAACAGAACGGCTAAAAGCAAAAGAGCCAAGGATATGCGTTTTTTTCGGGTCGGTTGATTTACCATAATATTATCCCGTCAATAAAAGTTCTTGCGTTTTTCAAATGATATTGCCGAAAGCCTGTCCCGTCAAGGAATTAAAAACAGGGGAAGTTTATCTGCTTAGAGGGGTTAAAGCAGATAGGTTTTTTCTCTTTTTCAAACTCAATGACAAAATTCACGTTTTAAGATATAATGACGGTTTATGCCGATAACGCAAAAAACAATTAAGGGCAATGGATTGTTCCTGCCCGCGACAGCTGAAGAAATACGCGAAAGGGGCTGGTCAGGCCCTGACATCATTCTTATAACGGGCGATGCGTATGTTGACCATCCATCTTTCGGTGCGGCGCTGATAGGAAGATGGCTCGAAAAAAAAGGCTTCCGCGTGGCGATTCTCGCACAACCCGATTGGAAAAGCGCAGATGCATTCAGAAGTCTTGGAAAACCGAGACTTTTTTGGGGCATCACCTCCGGTTCAATAGATTCGAGGCTGAATAACTATACTTCGCTTGGCCACAGACGCAAAGAAGACCTTTACAGCCCGGCCGGTGCGACAGGACTTCGCCCTGATAAGCCGCTGCTTGTCTATGCCGCCAGAGCGAGGGAGGCGTTTTCAAATGTGCCGATAATCCTCGGCGGACTTGAGGCGAGCATTAAAC
>JBAVNP010000076.1:0-6122 GCA_049691175.1 Sedimentisphaerales bacterium | reverse complement strand
GACCATCGCGTCGGAAACAATATCAATGAGCCTGTCGGTTTCCCAGCCGTCGCAGGCATCGATTTTATCCTGATAAACGGCTAACTCCTCGAGCAGCTTATTGGTTTGCTCATCGGACTGCGGCTCGGCAAGCTGGTGCGAAATTTCGTTGAATCGCTCGACCATATCAAGCGTGGATTTTATCGCGGTGAGCAGATTTTCCTTAACGGTCTTGTCCAATTCAAGAAGCGGTTCCTGTGCGACATATCGGAGTTTCATATTTGCGGCGAGTTTAGTCTCGCCATGAAAATCTTTGTCTAACCCAGCCATTATTTTCAGGAGTGTGGTTTTGCCTGAGCCGTTTTCGCCGATAACGCCGATTTTTGCGCCGTAAAAAAACGACAGCGAAATATCTTTTAAAACTTCCTTTTCGCCGAAGCTTCTGCTGACATCGTTCATTTCAAATATAAATTTGGGCGGCATATTTTGGTTTTATTTTTTGCCGAACATTTTCACTAATTCTTTATTTATTCTGAGGCTGCAGAAATCTTTTCCACACATAGTGCAGTAGTCGTCGTTTTCCGCAGTGGCTTTAATGCTTTTTATGCAGGCCTGGGCGTGAAACTTCCGGGCGGTCTTGGGGTCGATTGCGCCTGCGATGTGTTTTTCCCAGTCGAGAGCCGCTCTTGCGATACTTAATTTTTTATCCTTTTGGGCGCAGCCGTGATGTCCTCTTGCGACATCGGCGGCGTGAGCGGCGATTTTGGCCGCAATAACGCCTTGTCGGACGTCTTCGGTATCGGGCAGGCCGAGATGTTCCTTCGGCGTAACATAACATAAAAACGATGCGCCATAGTATCCTGCCGCTGTTCCGCCAATAGCGCTTGTAATATGGTCGTATCCGGGGGCAATATCCGTTACCAGAGGGCCGAGCACATAAAACGGCGCGCCATAGCAATACTGCTGCTGAAGCTCCATATTTTTTTGTATCTGGTTGAACGGAATATGGCCTGGGCCTTCAACCATAACCTGACAGTTTTTTTCTCTTGCGCGGAGGACAAGCTCGCCGAGCGTTTTTAACTCAGCGATTTGTGCTTCATCCGTAGCGTCGGCGATACAGCCGGGACGCAGGCCATCGCCAAGGGAAAAGCATACATCATATTGAGCCATAATATCGCAGATGTCGTCAAACAGCTCGTAGAAGGGGTTTTGTTTGTTTTTCAAAACCATCCATTTGGCAATTAAGGCGCCGCCGCGGCTGACAATTCCGCAGACTCTTTTGACGGCCATCGGCAGAAACTCCTTTAATACGCCCGCGTGAATGGTAAAGAAATCAACTCCCTGCCGGGCCTGTTTTTCGATTGTATCGAGAATAACTTTGGGATTTATGTCTTCTATATTTCTGCCGATAATCATTTCGTAAACCGGCACAGTTCCGAACGGCACAGGGCAGTTTTCGATAAGTTCGTTTCTTATCTTATCGAGGTTGCCGCCGGTGCTTAAATCCATCACGGTATCTGCTCCCGCCTCAAGAGCCGCCGTTAGTTTTTCAAGTTCGGCTTCTATTGACGAGCTTGCGGCGCTTGTTCCGATGTTGGCGTTGACTTTTATAGTTACCGCTCTGCCGATGCCGACTGGTTTGAGATTTTTTTTAATATGGATTGTATTGGCGGGAATAACTAATTTTCCTTCAGCGATTTCTTTACAGATTATCTTCGGCGAAACCTTTTCGGTTTCCGCTACGGTATTTATTTCTTTAGTTATAATGCCGCTGCGAGCCAGTTTAATTTGTGTCGTCATTTTGTCTCCAATCCCTTCCGCCCCTTAGGGGCAAGAGAGGGGATAAAAATAAAAAAGGCCGCCTGTTATTGAAGCGACCTTAATTTTCGATTATTGCTGTTTTAATCGCTTCCTACGCAGGCATTCCCACAAGGGGATAATCCTGTTCAGGTTCGAAGGGTGTATTCTCAGGCCGGTATTTTCCAGCCACCCCTGCGCAGAAAAGTATATTATTGCTTTATCGGCAAGTCAAGATAATTTAACCCGAATTTCCCAGATAAACAGTGACAAACGAACTGAATTTTGATAGTATAGAGCTCGTGGATGTTGTTTAAGCCAGTTTTGCTATTCTAATTTGGGGAACCTGATGGGTGAAAGCAAAAAGGATGCTTTGCGAGTCAATTTTGACAACAAATTGAAGCTCGAATTTCACGGAGTGAAAGTCACCAGCGATGCAGGTTTATTGGCGTATCGAGAGATTGATGATGCATTCGGATTGACAGAAATGACAGCATATAAACTAACCGATAATCGAATTGGTAAAAACACACAGCACAGTCTTGCTGCGTTGCTACGTCAGTCGGTCTACAGTCGTCTTGCAGGTTATGAAGATACCAACGATGCCGAACGCCTCTCTGTTGATCCAGCGATGCGTCATGTTGTCGGAGAAAGAGCCAAAGATAAAACGGCCGCATCCGTCAGCCAGATGGGACGGTTTGAAACCGAGATTCTTACACAGCCCAGAAACCTGAAAGCATTGATAAACCAAACAGGGAAATGGGTTGATGAAGTTCATCAGCGAAAGTCTATCCAAGAGATCATCCTCGACATGGACAGTTCGGACAGTCCGACCTTTGGAAGGCAGGAAGGCTCTGCCTACAACGGTCATTTCGGTTATACCTGTTATCATCCCCTGTTCGTATTCAATCAGTTTGGTGATATTGAACGTGCTTTGCTTCGTAATGGTAATGTTTACAGCAGTGATGACTGGAAAAGCGTATTGGAACCCATCATTAAACGGTATCAAGGCAAAGAGATTACCCGTTATTTCCGTGGGGACGCGGCTTTTGCTAATCCTGATATTTTACCGCCTGCTTGAAGCAGAAGATTACTTTTATGCAATCCGATTAAAAGGCAATAATATCCTCCAGAGCCATATTGAGCATCTTTTGACACGTCCTGTAGGTCGTCCTCCGAAAAAGCCTATTGTTCAGTATCACAGTTTTCGATACCAAGCTGCCAGTTGGAAAATAGCTCGAAGAGTCGTTGCTAAAGTCGAATGGCATGCCGATCAGCTATTTCCAAGCGTCGGTTTTATCGTGACCAATCTTCGTTGGAAACACAGCAATGTGGTAAAGTTTTACAATAAGCGTGGAACCGCAGAACAATGGATCAAAGAAGGCAAGTATGCCTTAAAATGGACACGACTGTCCTGCCATGATTTCGATGACAATCAGGTTCGACTGCAACTGTTCTGTATGGCATATAACATCGGGAACTTCCTGAGGCGGTTGGCACTGCCCAAATCAATCAATGACTGGTCACTGCGTACGATGCGGGAAAAACTGGTCAAGATCGGAGCCAAGGTTGTTAGCCATGCTCGCTATGTGACGTTTCAAATGGCTGAGGTGCTGGTGTCAAGATCGCTGTTTTATGAAATCCTTGAGAGAATCAAACGCTTGAAGCCAATACCGATTGGATTTGACTAATGCCAACTATCACTGAAAAACCTGATTTTTCGAACGCCAGAGCAATCAGGGTCTGTCAAAAAGTGATGTCTGTAAGTGTTCAGATGCATGAACAACCGTATATTTACGGAATTTTGAGGAAAACCGTGCATGGAATGGATTATTCTTAACCCCGCCATAGTGAATTTTGTAAAATTGTGATGTTTTAAGGAGTTAATCGTGTTTTTTAACCGTGTAAATGGGAAATGTCAGATTATTGTTTGAATCCCTACGGGATTGTTAGGGGAAGAAACAAAAGCATGGAATGAGAGTTGACACGATGAATGTTTTTTTATATAAGTATGCTTTGTAGAAATGTTAAGTTCTTAAGTTTTTGTGAATATTGAAATAGAGGAAAAAACGAAATGATGAACGCACAGACGGTATGGATATTATTCGCTGTTTTATGTTCTTCTGTTGTTGCGCCCCATTCGGCCATAGCTCAATCAGATGCGGCGTCAAATCTTCCGGCTTATCGCGATGTTTCAGTTGATTTTAAGACGCGTGCGGCAGATTTAGTCGAGCGAATGACGCTGGAAGAGAAAATCTCACAATTGGGGAATACTGCTTCAGCCATTGAAAGACTGGGTGTTGATCAATATGACTGGTGGAACGAGTGTCTGCACGGTGTTGCACGAGCAGGTGTTGCAACCGTTTTTTCACAGGCAATCGGTCTGGCAGCGACCTATGACCGGGAAATGATGCATGAGGTTGCCACCGTGATCAGCGATGAGGCCCGCGCCAAGCATCACGAAGCGTTGAGAAAGAATGATCATGGCCGTTATAACGGATTGACATTCTGGTCGCCGAATATCAATATATTCCGCGATCCGCGCTGGGGCCGGGGCCAAGAGACGTATGGCGAAGATCCTTATTTGACCGGCCAAATGGGCATTCAGTTTGTGCGCGGCCTTCAGGGCGATGATCCGAAATATCTCAAACTGGTGGCCACGGCCAAGCATTATGCCGTCCATAACGGTCCGGAACTTGACAGGCATACCTTTGATGCGGTTCCCAATGCCCGTGACTTATGGGAAACGTATCTGCCGGCGTTTCATGATCTGATCGTTACCGGCAAGGCCTATTCTGTAATGGGAGCCTATAACCGGGTCGATGGCGAATCCGCCTCTGCCAGTTGGATGCTGCTGCGGGATATCCTTCGCGAGCAATGGAAGTTCGATGGGTATGTGGTTTCGGACTGTGGAGCGATTCGGGATATTTTTCTCAATCACAAGATTGTCAGCGATGCTCAGCAGGCCGCTGCCATCGGTGTTCGCCGGGGCTGTGACCTGAACTGCGGCGGTGTCTATCAACACTCCCTGCTGGAGGCGGTTCAACAGGGGATAATCGATGAGGGTGAGATTAACCTGGCGGTTTATCGGCTGATGCTGGCGCGGATGAAACTGGGCATGTTCGATCCGCCGGACATGGTACCGTATTCAAAAATCCCTTACAGCGTCAATAACAGCCCGGCACATAGCCAAATGGCGTTAGCGATGGCTCGCAAGTCCATGACGCTGCTCAAAAACAATGGAATTTTGCCGCTGGATAAAAGCAAGATCAAAACGATTGCCGTCGTCGGTCCCAATGCCGACAGCATCGCGGCACTGCGCGCCAACTATAACGGCGATGCGTCAAATCCGATAACCGTTGTGGAAGGCATTCGCCGGGCTGTAGGCGATAAGGCGCAGGTGTTGTACGATAAAGGATGCCCCCTGGCCGAAGGCGTTGAGGAGTCATCTCTTCCGATTGTCGATTCGAAATACCTGTTTACCACCGATCAGGCAGGTCACGAAGTGCATGGTTTAAAAGGAGATTATTATCGTGGAACCGACCTGCAGGGCCAACCGGTGCTAAGCCGCGTTGACAGTGAACTCAAGATGGATTGGGGGTATCGCTCCCCCACGACAGCGGATATTGCCCAGGGAACACTGCCGGCGGACAAGAAAATTGATGACGATTACTTCTCCGCACGTTGGACCGGGCAGTTGCTGGCACCCGTCAGCGGCGAATATAAGCTGGGGATCGCCTCTGATGACGGATGCCGGCTTTATCTGGACAGTAAAAAAATCCTTGATGGCTGGTCACGGCATAGAATGCGGCTGTTTACGGGGGATATCACCCTGGAAAAGGGAAAACGTTACGATATAACAATCGAATATTACGAGGAGATCCAGGATTCCGGCATTCACTTTGTCTGGCTGCCGCCCGAGTCGAAAGAATTTCCGAGAGGCGTTGACGCTCAGACAATCAAAGACGTGTCAAAGGCGGATGTGGCGATTTTTGTCGGCGGTCTTGATGCCGGATTAGAAGGCGAAGAAATGCGGTACCTTCATGCAGAGGGTTTCGAAGGCGGTGACCGCACAAAAATAGAATTGCCGGCGATTCAGTTGAAAACCTTAAAGGCCCTGCAGGAAACGGGTACCCCTGTCGTCTTTGTCTTGATGTCGGGCAGTGCGATTGCCTTTGACGGCATGGAGAAGGACCTTCCGGCCCTTCTGCAGGCCTGGTACCCCGGCCAGCGCGGCGGCGATGCGGTCGCGGATGTGCTGTTCGGCGAGTATAATCCGGCCGGTCGACTTCCGGTGACGTTCTATGCGTCCACGAGTGAACTGGGCGATTTCAGCGATTATAACA
>JBAVNP010000075.1:0-5532 GCA_049691175.1 Sedimentisphaerales bacterium | reverse complement strand
ATCGATATGTTCGACTGTGTGATGCCAACCAGAAACGGCCGAAATGCACTGGCTTTTACAGCAAACGGCCCCATCAGACTGCGTAATGCCGCCTATATTGACGATTTTAAGCCGATAGACCCATCCTGCCGATGCCTGTGCTGTTCAACATATACCCGCTCGGCCATAAGGCACTTTTTCAACGTCGGCGAAATGCTCGGGCCAATAATGCTGTCTTTACATAATATCTTTTTTTATCATAATTTAATGGACAAAATGCGAGAAAATATAGAGAATGGTACGTTTACCAAATGGGCGGAGCAGGCCTTGAAAAGTCCCGCGTATGCCCCCAGTAAACAGGCAAATGACGATATGGAAAATACTATATAGAAAGGAATAATCAATGGAAGGATTATGGATTTTAGCACAGGCAGAATCAAATGCCCCCGAGGTCATTAAGGCAGAGGATATTTCTTCTCAAGGCCAGCAGACCACGCAGACATTAACCAAACAGACGGACCCGAATTCCAAAGCCCCGGTCCATGATGGTCCAAAGCCCAATCCTTACGCATCATATATGCTTCTGGCTCTGATTTTCATAATGCTGTATTTTGTTATGTTCAGAGGGCCCAAAAAGAAACAACAGCAGCAGGAGCAGATGGTTAAGGCTCTAAAGAAAAACGACAGAGTGCAGACGATAGGAGGCATTCTTGGAACAGTTCTTGAAGTAACCGATAATGAAATAACCCTCAAGGTTGACGAATCGAACAACACAAAAATAAAGGTTCTTCCTTCGGCAATCAACAGGGTAATCGAACAAAAATAATTTCTAAAATTTACTGAGGTATTCTTTTCAGGGAATTGATATGGACAGAAATTTTGTACGTTTCGGACTTATAGCGACAATCATTCTGGTAATTTTCGCAGCAGCGGAGCTTTATCCGCCAAGTGAGACACTAAAACCCGGCATTGACCTTGCAGGCGGAACAAGTCTTATCTACGAAATAGATACAACCGGCCTCGAAAGCACCGAGATAGACAATCTTGCCCAGCGTCTTTCGCCAATTCTTTTAAAGCGTATCGACCCCGGCAATATCCAGAATATTATTATGCGGCCACAGGGCGATACCAGACTCGAAATCCAGGTTCCGCTGGCAAGCATCGATGCCCATAGAAAAAGGGAGGCTTATGATAAAGCACTCAAGGCAATCGCGGAAGATAACATCAATCTTGCAATAATTAAAAGGACACTGGCCAAAGAACCAAACGAAAGAGCTCTTGTTTTCGCCCAACTCGCTGCCGACAGCAACGAAAGAAAAGAAATTCTAAATAATCTCGCTTCAGCCTATGATGCCAGAAAAGCGGCGCAGCATAAACGAGACGCCTTTAAAGCCGAACTTGATACAATGGCTGAAAAACTCGAAAAGGCCGGCGCAAACAAAGAATTGCTGGTTATGATTGCACCTGCCTGGAACACAATGGATCCCAATGAACAGGAATTTACCCTCGAGCGGCTGTTCTCGGACGCCAACGACAGTAATATTAAAAAAGTAAATATTGAACAGTCCAAACGTCAGCAGTTTGAACAATATCTTCAAATACATCAAAAATGGTCACAGGTAGTCAATGAACTTACAAAACCTGAAATGGGTCTTAACGCGGTTTACCGCCAGGCTGAAATAAAACTTAGGGATTTCAATCTCAATATTGAAGCCCTTACAAAAGTTCTGGAAATGCCGGCAAAATCCATCAAACGCACAGAGATGATTCAGCAGTTCAAAGACAGTTTCCCTTCAAAAGCAGAGCAGATTGATAATCTTGTAAAAGTATTTGAAGAATACAGGCCTTCCAGAGGAAGAATTGACGGCCCCGAAGACGTTAAAAGAATGCTTAAAGGAACAGGCGTTCTGGAATTCAGGATTCTGCCGAAATTCAACGACAGCAGAACCAACAAAGAGGAAATGCTCGCTTACCAGGAAGCCCTCAAAACAAAGGGACCGAAACTCGCATCTGACAGCGAATATATATGGGTGCAGATAGAAAACATCGAAGACAATACTTGGCGCACAAGTGAAAGAAACCAGATTGTCCTCGGAATGTTCGCGGACAAATATTATGTCCTTACAAGCAACCAGAAAGGTGAATGTTTGCTCAAGAATACAGGCAAAAAACCCTGGAAGCTGGAAAAGGCCGGCACTACTGCTGATGAGATGGGCAAAAGAGCCATCAGTTTTATGTTCGACGAGGTCGGAGCCTCGCTGTTTTATGACGTAACCAGCAATAATCTTCAAAGACCATTGTGCATCATCCTTGATGATATGGCGATATCCGCCCCGAATATCCACAGCGCAATCCGCGCAAACGGTATAATCCAAGGCGATTACACACAAACAGAGCAGATGGATATGGTTAATAAGCTAAACGCAGGCTCACTGCCGGCAAGACTGATTGAGCCGCCGATTTCAGAAAAAACCATCGGGGCAAGCATCGGGGCCGACAACCGCGACCAGGGTATCCGTGCAGGCTATATCAGCTTCGTCGCCGTCGCGGCATTTATGCTCACTTACTATACTCTCGCAGGTTCTCTTGCCGATGTCGCTCTGTTTATGAATATCCTTTTTATGCTGGCCATAATGGCTCTGAGCCGGGCGACTTTCACCCTCGCCGGTATCGGAGGTATAGTCCTTACCATCGGTATGAGCGTTGACGCCAACGTTCTTATCTTCGAACGTATTCGCGAAGAACAGGAAAAAGGCGCATCGCTTAGTATCGCGATTGCCAACGGCTATAAAAGAGCATTTCTCACTATCTTCGATTCCAACTTTACAACCATTATCATTGCCGTTATTTTGTATATGGTCGCATCCGAGGAAATTAAAGGTTTTGCCATCACGCTTATTCTCGGTCTTATTGCAAATATGTTCACGGCGGTTTTGGTAACAAGATTAGTTTTCCAGTATCTGCTCGACAAAAAAATACTTAAGAACAAGCTTTTTATGCTTCATATTATACGCACTCCGAATATCAACTGGATGGCTTTAAGACCTTACTTTCTCACATTCTCACTCATACTTGTTCTTGGAAGCTGGTATATCTTCTACACCCGTGATGACTCCAAGAACAGTAAATACGACATAGAATTTACCGGCGGCACAAGCGCACAAATCAACTTAAAGCAAGGCTCTGAACTTGACCGTGCAGCCGTTGTATCGCTTATCCAGAAAGAAGGCCAAAGACTTAATAACCCCGCTATCGCCGCCGCTACCGTTTACAGAGTCGGTCCGGCAGGTGAAAACCGCCAGTATGAAATCACTACTACCGAAATAAACAAAACTATTGCCGAGGTTACCTTCAAGGAAGCAAACCAGACTATTGAGAATGTGTCTTCCGCAATTAAAACCGCTCAGATAGGCAGCTATGCAAAAATAACTAATTTGCAGGTTAATCAGGACAAACAAAATCCGGCAAACTTTACCATAATCACTACCCAGCTTAACCGAACGGCTGTCGCCGGTATTCTTGAAAAAGCCTTCGGCGAAAAAGCAACTATTCAAGCGCCGGTTGTTGAGGAAGTTGTAAGCAACGCAATCAAACAGGCCTTCGGCGATAAACTTGAAATAGAGCAAAATCTTGAGCCGAAAATAGTCTCAACTGAAAAAATCAGCGATCCAGTAATCGAACAATATCCGGAACTAGCCGACTTCCTCGGCGGCGCAAAAATAACCTTTTCGCTTGCCGCGCCGACAACTATCGCGGAAATGGAACAGCGAATAAACAATCTTCGATTCAAGCCAGATATGCAAAACCTGACCTGGTATAAATACAAACTATTCGGACCAAACCTGGCAGCCACGAAGGATAAAATCTCAACATTTATATATGTCAGTCTTGAACCGGAAGCAGGCTACAGGGAACTTTCTGAAGAAGAATGGAATAACCTTATAACAAATGAGCAGCAGAAAATCACTACCGCCGCAAGTCTTGAAACTTCTCTGCAGAGAGTTACTCAAATAGCTCCATCCGTAGGCAAAGAGGCCAAGACCAGGGCTCTCATCGCTATCGTTCTTTCATTCCTGGCCATTATTCTTTATGTATGGTTCAGATTCGGAACAGCAAGTTACGGCATCGCAGGTGTTGTGGCCCTTGTTCACGACGTAAGTATTGCAATTGGCTGCGTTGTAGCCAGCGTATATATCGCAGATACGGCAATCGGCCAAAAATTGCTTATCAGCGATTTTAAAATCAACCTTACCACGATTGCCGCCTTTTTGACAATCATAGGATACTCGATTAACGACACCATTGTTATTTACGACCGTATCCGTGAAAACAGAGGCAAATCTATACAGGTAACGCCTCAAATTATCAATGACAGTATAAATCAAGTGTTATCAAGAAGCCTTCTGACAGTCTTTACGGTTTTCCTGGCCGTCCTTATTATGTATATCTGGGGCGGGCCGGGTATCAGAAGTTTCAACTTCGCAATGCTTATCGGCTGTTTTGTCGGCGCGTATTCCTCTATCGCAATCGCAGCGCCAATATTGATTCTCGGCAAAAAATCAAAACAACAAAACAAAGCAAATAATATATAAATATGCGAAGGGACGTAAAAACAGGAATGCTGGCAGGCACAGTCCTGTGCCTTATTGCCATAGTCTGGTTTTGTATAAAACAACAGGTTATAACCACACCATTGATAAAGTTTGAATCACAAAAACTCATCGCACCGGCAAATAAAGAACCTGCCGGCCTTGAAACCAGCAGTCCGATAGTTATCGCCCCTGCCGATAAACAGATTCAGAAATCAGATTCCGCCGCTGCGGATAAAAATACCGACACTTCCATAATTCATACCGTAACACAGGGGCAGACTCTCATCGATATATCTAAAATTTATTATAATACATCCTCCGGCTGGAAAAAAATTTACGAAGCAAATAAGGAACAACTCCCTCGAGGCCCTGATACAATAAGAACAGGTATGCGGCTTGTTATCCCGCCATAAGACCCGGCTATAGAAGCCTCGCAGCATCCTGGTCAATCAGCCATACAACCTTGTTAAGAATCGGCCAAAGAGTATGGACAGGATATTTTACCTCATCAGGCCTGTCAACCAGTACATCACGGACAATTTCAGCTTTCTCCTTGCCTGATACCATAACAAGTAATTGCCGTGCCGCGCACATTACCGGATGTGTAAGCGTAATACGATTCAAACCACCTTCCATCTGGTAAACAACCGTCACCAAATCATCGGTATCGAATAAGGCGTAGGAATTCGGCAAAAGTGACCCGATGTGTCCATCCGGCCCCATTCCAAGAATCATAAGGTCAAACTCAGGAAGCCGTCCCGGCTCAAGGTTGAAAACTTCTTTTAATCTGCGGGTGTATTCCTCGACGGCCTGAGTGTAATCAGTACTTTCACCGGCAATCCTGTGAACATTATTCGGCGGAATCGGAACTTTCTTTAAGAAGGTATCGGCCGCGACCTTATAATTACTGTCAGGCGATTGAGGGTCCACGCATCGTTCATCAACCCAGAATAATTTTACC
>JBAVNP010000074.1:0-3080 GCA_049691175.1 Sedimentisphaerales bacterium | reverse complement strand
GTTTTAAAATAATCTGGACAAAATTTTACTTATTTCAAGCTGTTTTATTGACATAGGGGCTATTGTTTACTAGACTGCCCGTTTTCCTGAGTTTTTGAGGTAAAAATGGCGTATAAAGCGGCAATATTCGACCTTGACGGCACATTGGTTAATTCGCTTGCAGACCTTGCGGATGCGACAAATTATGCACTGAAAATATTCGGTCAGCCGAGCAGAGATATACAGGCGTTTCGGCAAATGGTAGGCGACGGCACGAGAATGTTAATCAGCAGGGCACTTGAGCCGGATAAACAACACCTCACAAAAAATGTGCTTGAAAAGATGCTCGAAAAATACGCCCAAATCTGTCTTGATAAAACCAGCCCGTATAATGGATTACCCCCGGTTATAGCCGAACTTGCCGAAAGAGAAATCAAGCTTGCCGTTCTGACAAATAAAGACGAAAAAATAGCTCAGAAAGTAGTAAGGCATTTTTTCGACGGTTATTTTCAGATAATAAAAGGCACTACGGCAGGTATAGCTGTGAAACCTGAGTTATTTGAATCATTGCAGGTGCTTGAGAAATTTGATGTTAAACCGCAAGAATCGGTTTTTATCGGGGATAGCGACATTGATATGAAAACGGCAAAAGGGTGTAAAATGTTCTCAATAGGCGTAAGCTGGGGATTTCGAGGCAGAAAAGAACTAACCGAAGCAGGGGCGGATGTGGTTATTGATAAGCCAAAACAGCTGCTGAAACTGTTTAATTAGATGCGAAATAAGGAAGTAAAGAAGCAAAGAAATAAGGAAAAAGAACTTCCAACATTGAACGTCGAACACTGAACGTCCAATGTGAAAGGCGGTGGCTTTAGGATTTAATTATTTGACAAATTTTGACGATAATATATATTGGTAATATGTCCGCCAAAGGCGGGCAAGTTCATATTGTTCGAATAGTTAAGTAATTTATTGTTTGAGGTTTAAGGGCCGGAATAATCAATGGCGAAAGTAACGCTGCCTGACGGCAAAGTATTAGACGTTCAAGACGGCCTGACAATAGGTCAGGTGGCGGAAAAAATAGGAGCGAGACTTGCCCGCGACGCAGTAGCAGGCAAAATAAACGGACAACCAGCCGATTTAAGCACTCCAGTAAAGACAGATATAACCCTTTCAATCCTGACAGGCGACAGTAAAGAAGGTCTGGAAATAATGCGGCATAGCTGCGCTCACGTTATGGCAGAGGCGATATGCGGCATCTGGCCGAAGACCCAGTTAGTTTACGGGCCGACCGTCGAAGACGGATTTTATTACGATATCGACCTCGATACGCCAATCCGGCCGGAAGACTTTGAAAAAATAGAAAAGAAAATGGCTGAAATAGCCGCTAAGAATCTGCCGTTTATCCGACGGGAATTCAGCAGGGAACAGGCAGTAATTCGCTCTGGCGGAAACAAATATAAAATCGACAATGTAAACCGCGCGCAGGGCGAGACTGTAAGTTTCTATTCGCACGGCGAGGGCTTTGAAGATTTGTGCCGAGGGCCGCACGTGCCGAGCACCGGCAAAATCGGCAGCTTCAAAATTATGTCGGTGTCAGGAGCTTACTGGCATGGCGACCAGGCTCAGAAAATGCTTCAGCGAGTTTACGGCACAAGCTGGAAGACAAAAAAAGAACTCGATGAATATCTGTATAGACTCGAAGAAGCCAAGAAACGCGACCACCGCGTTCTGGGCAGACAGCTTGATTTGTTCAGCATTAACGACGATATCGGGCAGGGGCTGATACTGTGGCATCCGAAAGGCTCGATGATACGGCATATAATTGAATCGTTCTGGAAAGAAGAACACCTTAAACGCGGCTATGATATTATTTATAGTCCACATATCGCAACTGAGAAGATGTATCAGCGAAGCGGACATCTGGAAAAATACGCGGATATGATGTATTCGCCGATGGATATTGACGGGCAGAATTATTATCTCAAGCCGATGAACTGTCCGGGACATTATATGATATATAACAATAGTCCGCGCAGTTACCGCGATTTGCCAATGCGATTCTGCGAATTGGGAATGGTATATCGCTATGAGCCGAGCGGCACTTTGCACGGAATGCTGCGAGTGCGGGGCTTTACGCAGGATGATGCGCATACATTCTGCACGCCGGAACAATTGGGGCAGGAACTTGACCTGATTCTGGAATTGATGCATTTTATGATGACGACATTCGGCTATACGTATAAGGCTTATTTAGCTACACGGCCGACAAAGTATCTCGGCACTGTGGAAGAATGGGAACGTGCCACCAATGAACTGCGGCTGGCACTGGAACGACGCAGATTAGCTTATGAAGTTGATGAGGGCGGAGGCGTATTTTACGCACCCAAGATTGATATTAAACTGATAGACTCGTTAGGACGCGAATGGCAGGGGCCTACACATCAGGTTGACCTTCAGGCGGCCAAGCGATTCGATATCCGCTATGTCGGCGCAGACAACGCGCTGCACGAACCGGTCATTATCCACCGAACAGTGCTGGGCAGTATGGAAAGATTCATAGGCGGTCTGATAGAACATTACGGCGGCGATTTTCCGCTGTGGCTGGCACCGGAACAAATGAGAGTGCTGACTATAAGTGAAAAATCCAATAGTTACGCACAGGAACTGCTTTCAAGGCTAAAGTCGGCTGGTTTAAGATGCGGGCTTGATATGTCCGATGAAAAAATCGGAGCAAAAATCCTCCTCGCACATAACGAAAAAATACCTTATATGCTCGTTGTCGGGCCGAAAGAAGCCGAAACCAACAGTGTCAATGTCAGGACTCGCGGAAGCAAGGATACAAAGACAATGCAGACTGATATATTTGTTGCCGAGGCAAAAAAGAAGGTCGAACAAAAAAGCAGAGATTTAAGTTTATAAAACGTAAAGATAAACAATAATATTTTTAGAATTGAAAGGGCAGAAATATCGCAAAGCTAAAACTCAGGATTAATGGGCAAATCAGAGCACATACAGTTCGTCTGATTGATGCCGCCAACAAACAAATCGGCTTAGTGAACATCAGCGAGGCGATGGAACGAGCGGGAGAGGCAGAACTTGAC
>JBAVNP010000073.1:0-3170 GCA_049691175.1 Sedimentisphaerales bacterium | reverse complement strand
GGGTTTTCCTTCTGTAACTATCGCAGGGCAGCCGAGTGCCGCGCCGATGGATTTATTTATAATTTCAGTATAGTTTTTGCCCGCCATCTTGCGGATTGCATCGTTCACACGTATAACGGTCAGGTTTTCATCGATGAGTAAAAGGCCGACTGGAACGGCGTCGAATATCGCTTCGAGACTTCTTCTTTTATGCTCGATAAGATTTTCGACGGATATTTTTGCAGTTGTGTCGCTATCGGTATTGTGCTGATTCATTTTTTATCGAGTATCTGTGTGATTTTTTGCATCAGGTCTGTAAAATCAAACGGCTTGGTTATGTAATCGGTAACGCCTAAAAAGCTTGCCGCGTCTATTTTTTTAGGTTCACATACAGCCGTAACCATAATAACGGGAATATTTTTAAGCTTCGGATTTTCTCTTATTTGTTCCAGCATCTCAAGGCCGCTCATCTCAGGCATATTGTTGTCTAAAAGTATCAGGTCAGGTTTTTGAAATGCCGCGGCATCCAGGCCTTCACTGCCGTTAGTTGCGGTAAGAACCTTAAATTTATTCCACTCCAGGCGGGTCTGAATAGTACTCAGAAGGTCTGCGTCGTCATCGACAACCAATATCGTGGCCGTCTTCTTTTTTGTCTTAAATAAACCTAACATATGAATATCCCTCAAAAAAACTCATCCAACTCGATTATCGACAACGGCAGAGCAGAGAATTACTAAAAGCCGATTCCGATACATTTTAATTCCGCTGTATAGGCGTTCCTGTTGCGGCTTTGTGCATTATCGGTCTTTTTATGCCGACTAAAATGATTAATAAGCGGTTAAGAGGCAAGGGTTTTTTGCCGATTTTGGGATAGATGAAACTATGCAGGGACAGAGACCGGATATGACTGTTACCAAAACAGAAAATACAACCATAGAAGCAATCAAAAAACTGGGCATTCTCAGCGAAGCCGAAATTGATGAAATTCGGAAGTTATCCGCCCAGAGCGGAAAGAGCGTAATCAGTCTGCTTAAGGAGAATGATCTCGTCAGCGATGAGCAGATAGGCAGAATTATCGCGGCAGACCAGAAGATAGAATTTATAACGCTCAGTCCTGATATGGTTGACCCCATAGCGGCTCATCTGATTCCTTACGAATTATCCAGCGAACATAACCTGATAGGGCTTCGGACAGAGGGTGATAAACTGTATGTAGCTATGGGTTCGCCGATGAATCTTGCTGTAAGGGACCAGATTGAAATGTGAACCGGCTGTAAGGTTATTCCGCAGGCGGCTGTGCCGAGCGCTGTCAAGGCTGCCATAAGATACCATTTCAACGTCCAGAATGTTACAAAGCAGACTATCGTCTCGATGAGATTCAAACAGCAGCAGCAGCAGGAAAAACAGCAGGTTGCCGTATTGGACAAACTTCAGGACAGCGGCGACCCCATAAGCAGCCTTGTCTCTTCCATAATGACCGGAGCAATCGACTCAAGGGCAAGCGATATTCATATTGAGCCGCAGGATGGGGATTTGAGAATCAGGTACAGGGTTGACGGTATTTTGAGAAAAGAACTTGACATCCCGGCGACTGCGCAGGCGGAGGTAATCAGCCATATAAAGATTCTTGCGAATATGGACATATCGGAGAAACGACTGCCGCAGGACGGACATATTACAACAATGCATCAGAACAGAGAATTTGACCTGCGTGTTTCATCTCTGCCCTCAATTGTAGGTGAAAAGATTGTTATCAGAATTCTCGACAAGAGCAGCAACCGGTGGAACCTTGACGGTATAGCCACAGATAAATCGGACAACGAAAAATTCAGGAGTCTGATTGAAAATCCTTATGGAATGATACTTTTAACGGGACCTACCGGAAGCGGCAAAACCACGACCCTTTATTCACTCCTGCAGCTTTTAAACACAGGCAGGAACAATATCGTTACGGTCGAGGACCCCGTCGAATACAGGCTTGCAGGCATAACACAGGTTCAGGTCAATCCAAAAGCCGGTCTTGTATTTGCCTCGGCGCTTAGAAGTATATTGAGGCAGGACCCCGATATTATTCTTATAGGAGAAATCAGAGACCTCGAAACAGCGGAAATAGCCGTCAGCGCCGCTATGACCGGACATCTCGTATTATCGACGCTGCATACCAACGATGCGGCAGGAGCCATATCGCGGTTTGTTAATCTCGGAATACCGCCGTTTTTGCTCGCATCTTCAGTGCTGGGAACGGTAGCTCAGAGACTTGTGAGGATTTCCTGCAGCAGGTGTAAAGAAACTTACGCTGCATCCGAAGAGCAGAAAAAAGTTCTTATGGCTGCCGGTCGAGAGCCTGATGAACTTTTACTTGCCCGAAACAGCGGCTGTGAAAACTGCGGAAAGACAGGTTATCTGGGCAGAAAAGCTATATATGAGATTCTTCCTGTATCCGGACAGATACGGAAAATGATAATTGAGGGTAAAAGCGATACCGAGATTAAGGAACAGGGGATAAGAGAGGGAATGAAAACTTTGAAGAAAAGCGGCATCGAAGCAGTTATTTCACGGACTACCACTGTTGAAGAATTGTGGCGGGTAGTCGATATGCAGGTGGATTAAATGGCGGTTTACGAATATACAGCTCGAGATGAGTTAGGAGCGATCTTCAGCGGCATTTATGAAGATATCGGCGGGGTGTCGGCGCTGAAACGGGAACTGGCTAAAATCGGTTATAATCTTGTAAATGCAAAGAGAAAAAGAATATTCAATCCTCGCAGTGTCAGAATAAAGCAGGCCGATGTCATTGTATTTGTATATAAATTCGCCGGTATGTGTAGTGCGGGACTTTCAATTATACAGTGTCTCGATACTCTTGAGAAACAGACTGAGAACGAGTCGTTAAAATCCATAATCAATGATATAAAAAAGAATGTAGAGACCGGCTCCTCTCTGACAGGTGCATTTGAAAAGTATCGCGATGTGTTTTCAGACTTCTTCCTGGGGATGGTTGAAGCCGGCGAATCCGGCGGAAGACTGGCGGAAAGCCTGCAAATAAGCGTTAAATACCTCGAAAGACGGACGGATATACAAAATCGGCTTAAAAGCGCTTTTACCTATCCGGTTATTGTCATCATTGTATGTTTTATGATAATTACGGCTCTGGTTGCTTTTGTTGTACCGGTATTTTCGAAGATATACCG
>JBAVNP010000072.1:0-6852 GCA_049691175.1 Sedimentisphaerales bacterium | reverse complement strand
GATATTATCAGAGGAAATTTGATAATATGGGAAATTTCGCCAAACAGGAAGAAACTATTCCTTGACCGGCATAATTCCTACGCCGCTGCCGAGAACGGCGCTGGCTGAACCTGTTTTAAGGTTATATTCTATTGCATCAGTCATTGCGCCATTGAGCATACACGGCATATTTTTATCGCCGGAAACGGTGAGAAATTCCTCCAGTGCGTTATAGTAAAGGTCTTTGCCGGCAAATTCATATTTAGGCTGCTCGTAGTAAACGATTCCGCCGGTCGCGTAAAGCTCTTTTATCTGAGCCTTGCCTTGTGCCGGCTCAAAATAATTAATATCCACTTGCCGCGTATCAATTGTAATCCTGTTTCCATAGCCGTTGCTCTCGATAGGCACATAGCCGATGTGAACACCCTTGCTTTTTTCACTAAAGGCCTTGACCTGCAGTGCATTGGTATCCCAGATAAGCTTGTCAAAACCCTCAATGAGTGCGTAGCAGGGTTTGTTTAAAGCGGATTTTGAAGATGTGTCTTCAGAATTCTCGACCGCTGTATTTCTATATTCTATCATTCCTCTTCCCGTTGCGATGATATCTCCGGTAATTCTGTCGTAATCGATTCTTTTGGATTTGAGTCTTACGTGGCTTAATTGGGTCTGGCCAAGCGTTTTTATTGATTCGAGCCGAACGCCCGGACCTGTAACGGTTACATGAGAAATATTAGATGACTCGGCGGCCTCGGGCTTATCGCGGCCGGAAGCCAGGTCAACAAAAAGCTTATCTCCGCGAAATATATTTTCTTCATTATAATAGTCGGTCTGTTTATTGAAACTTCCTTTTACATCACCGCTGAAAATCGCCCTGTTCTGGGCAGTTATGAACTCGGCACCCTTCCGGGCATCTATGATAAACGGCAAATCCTTACGATTAGTAGTGTATGTTTTCACTTCAGGATAGAAGACCAGCTCGACCTGTCCGTGCGCTTTCGCAATCTGGTTCGTATAGTCATAGCTTACCCGTTGAGCCAGAAGAACATTTCTTCTGCCGAGCCAGGTCAGAATATTCTCAGTCAAATCTCGAATTTTTTTGAACGGCCTCAGCTTATAGTCATCAGATTCGGCATCGGAATCAGGTCTTATTATCATAGGACCATCGCATTTAACCGTTGCTACAACCACCGACTCTTTCTTATCAGATACCGCCGCTGTTTTTGCAATATGCGGCCGCTCGACAGGTATCTGCAGGGTGGCATTTGGTTCAACTGAATTGGCCGAAGTCTGCGGCTGCCCGGCAGGTATCTGCCCGGCCGTATTCGGTTCAACTAAACTTGCTGAAGCCTGCGGCTCTTCGGCCTGTTCTGATGAAGATTGTAAAATATTTGTAATCGCAATTTCATCGGCAAGTACAACTTCGTTTCGGTATTCGAGTCGGGCATTATCCCGAAAAAGACATTGGAAACTTTCCTTTTTTTCCTCTACCTGCGCAACAGCAGGTTTGACCTCGACAAGTTTAGTTTCGATGGGTTTGACTTCGGCAGGTTTGGTGTTAGCAGTGTCAGTTGAAGAAGCCACAGCTAAAGTATTAGTGTCCTGTGGACGCGGCTTCTTCGCCTGGCTTATCTGCGCAAGACCTTTTACTTCTAAAAAGTCAACTTTTATAACCTTCAGATACCTCAGTTTATTTGTAATATTATTATATACTACTTCCAGCCCTTTGCCTATAAGATGCGCATCGGCGGAGATAAAGTTAACATCATCGTCGGAGAAAAACATTGAACGGTCTGAGTCAAAGGTAACCTGATTCAGATATACAAAACTGTCCGACCTGCCTGCAGACATTTCAGGAAGAATATGTATGATGACATTTTTCTTCAAAACTGCCGATTTTGGCACGGGGTCCGCACCTTCGACATTTTCAATTTCGATAGTTCCGGTATCGGCTGTAATATTGCAGCGAAACTTATCCTGAAAAACATTCATATAAGGCTTATCAAGCACCCATTCGTTGCCGGTCTTGTGCAATACCTTTTCAAAGCCGACGACACGCTTTAGTTTTCTTGTTTTTGCATCGATGGTTTCGAAACGTGCCCGTTCGAGATACTCAAGTTTCGCCTTGCCGACCTGACCGGCGTTGGAATCGCTGAGAAACTGATTTACATCCGGCCGCTCAAGACCGCTGTCAAGCGTGGTAATCTCTATCAGTCTCGTATTGCTGACGCTTCTATATAAAAGAAAAGCTGCCAGCACAACAGTGAAGGAAACAAACCAGATTATAAATTTTCTGTTTAAAACCATAATAGATTAACACTCAAATCAGATAACGCTCCATCAGTTCGGTCCACTTGTCGGTGTTCTTGAGGATATACTCGATAACTTCCCGCACCGCTCCGCCTCCGCCCGGCCTCGAGGTTATATAATGAGCGCAGCTTTTAACCTCATCTACCGCATTTGCCACGGCAACACCGAAACCTGCCCGTTTTATCAGCGGAATATCGAGCACATCATCACCGATATAGGCTATGTTGCAGGGTTTAAGCTGTGAGTCAGCAAGAAGTTTCTCGAAACAATCGAGTTTTCGCTGGCACGGCTGATATACAAAATCGATTTCCATCTCGTTAGCTCTTTGTTTTGTTACAGCACTTTCCCTGCCGCTTATAAGAGCTGTTTTAAGTCCGCCCCTGCGCCACATTTTTATTCCGTGTCCGTCGAGCAGATTGAAGGTCTTGAACTCCGTTCCGTTGGAGCCGATAGTTATCATACCGTCCGTTAGAACGCCGTCGACATCCATTGCAAGCAGTTTTATCTGTTCGAGGTCTGTTTTCTTAATCTTTGCCATCCTGCCTAACCGACAATCCTTATCGCAACTATATCCTGCACGTCAATCAGTCCGACAGGCTTGTCGTTTTCATCAACAACAGGCAAATCATCAATTCTGTGTTTATGAAATATCGCCATTGCCTCGGCGGCAAGCGCATCCGCCCTGATTTTTTTGCAGTTTACGGTCATTATATCCTTTGCGGCATAATTAAAAACTTCAGCACCTTTCTGTGCCATAAGTCTTCGCAGGTCTGCATCGGTAACGATACCGGCAAGTTTGCCGTCGGAATCGACAATCATCATCGCACCGTGTCTTTTTAAATCGCTGTTCTTTTCCAGCATCTGCCTGACGGTATCGGTGGTTTTCGCAAGAGGCAGTTTCTCTCCGGCCTTGAACATCATAGATTGTTCTACCGTAATGAGCTTTGCGCCAAGCGAACCGGCCGGATGAAAACGTGCGTAATCCTCAACGCTGAAGTTTCGAGCTTTCATAACGGTAAGAGCCAGCGCATCGCCGACCGCAAGCATACAAGTAGTGGAAACGCTGGGGGCGACACCTAAAGGACAGGCCTCGTCAAGTTCACCCATACACAGAATAATATCGCTGTGTATGGCGATACGAGACTGTTTATTTCCTGTGATTGCTATCAGTTTTATCTCGAGCTGCTTGACAATATTTATCAGCCGAATAATCTCATCTGTTTCTCCGCCATAACTCAAAACAAGCACAACATCTTCTCTTCTCAACCTTCCCAAATCGCCGTGCACAGCTTCTGCAGGATGGAGAAAATGACTCGGCGTCCCTGTCGAAGCCAGTGTTGCGCTGATTTTCCGGCCGATGAGGCCGGCCTTGCCGATGCCCGTTACTATAACCGAACCTTTGCAGCCGTATATAAGCTCTGCGGCACGCACAAAAGATTCACCAATAAGTCCGGCCATTTGTGCTACGCCGTTTGCTTCAGCCTTTATTACCTGCCTTGCATATTCAAGGTCAAAGGTCATTAAACTTCTCCGTTAATATCCAATAAAGATTAAATCTTCACAACTCCATCGTGGTCGTCAAAACATATTACATTATAATGTTCAGCAGGACAAGTTTCATCCGGCCGGATTATTATGTGTTTTTGCTCACCGGATTCTATTTTGGCAATGGCAGACCTGCGGTGATTGAGCAGAAAATCCGCCACAGAAGGCGGCACGGATAGTTCTATTCTCCTGACCTCGGCTTTCGCGGCAGCCATATTGAGAGTTCTTATAATTTCTATCGCGGCTGATTCCGGGTTTTTGACCATCCCGGTTCCCGCACAGTACGGACATTTCAGATATGTGCTCAACTGCAGAGAAGGCCGGACTCTTTGTCTTGTCATCTCGATAATTCCGAACGCACTTATCTTCAGTATTCTGCTGCGGGCACGGTCATCTCTCAGGGAAGCACGAAATACTTTTTCGACCTCTCTCCTGTTTCTGCCGTCCCTCATATCAATAAAATCACAGATAATCAATCCGCCAAGGTCCCGAATCTTCAACTGCCGTGCAATCTCTCTGGCAGCTTCAAGGTTAATCTTAAGAGCGGTCTGTTCGGCATTTTCATGCTTCCTGTACTTGCCGCTGTTTACATCAATCGCAACGAGCGCTTCGGTCTGCTCGATAACGATTGAACCGCCGCTTTTGAGCTCGACATATCTTGAGTGAATCTTGCGGATTTCATCCTCAATTTTATACCTGTGGAACAGCGGTATTTTGCCGTCATAATATGTTACACGGCTTTTCAGCCGAGGCTGAATAATGCCGAGAAAATCTCTTATCCTTCGCGCCACTGTTTCGCTGTCGCAGATAATCCTGCTGATGCCGGTATTGAAGACATCCCTAATTACGCGAATAATAAGGTCGGACTCTTTGTATAATTCCGCCGGAGATGAAACAGTATCGATTCTTTTATGTATCGCCCTGAAAAGCCTGCTGATATACCCAAGGTCCTTCTGGATATCTTTTCTTGAGCAGCCGGCGCTCGCTGTGCGGAGAATAAAACCCGCCTTCTCCGGCAGCTGCACCTCGTCAAGAATCGCTCTTAGTCTTGCACGCTCCTGCTCATCCTCGATTTTTTGAGAAACGCCGAGGTTATGCATCCACGGCATCATAACCAGATATTTCCCCGGCAGCGACAAATAGGTCGAAAGTGTTGGTCCTTTGGTATTTATTCCCCCCTTGGTAACCTGAACGATAATATCCTGGCCTTTTTTTAGACACTGCTGAATAGGTGGCCTGTCTTTGAGCGATTTTCTTTTACCAATATGCTCGGTATATTCCTGCCCCTTTCGCATAAAATACCGCGGGTGCAAATCGCTGACATGAAGAAAACCGTTTTTGCCGAGGCCGAAATCTACAAAGGCCGCCTGTATCCCAGGTTCAATATTAACCACCCTGCCCTTGTAAATGTTTCCGACATAGCTCGCCAGCGACGGCCTTTCGATATAAAGCTCTTCAAGACTGCCGTCCTGAACGACCGCTATTCTGCATTCATCCGACTCAGCAAAGTTTATGAGCATCTCTCTTGACATATATACAATTTCCTCAAAATATAATTAATTTATCTGCCAAATTACTTTTTTTCTTACAATCGAACTACTTACTTCATACGAATCCATATTTAAAAGCCTTAATATCTCGTCAGGCCTTATCGTCCCTGTCGGTAAAACCCTGCAAAATACCCTGACTCCCTGCTGAACAATTTCAAAAGACTTAAGAAATTTTCCGACATCAATAGTTTTTACATCGCCTTCCCGATTTACAGTTCTTTCAATCAATATCTCGCTGCCGGCTCGAATCTGTTCGTTAATTTTTTCTATCTTCTCCCGTTTTTCCAACAAGTTTACTTTTACCAGATATTCAACCTCAACAGGCTGATACGCAACCGGCTTTTCTATAATTTCAACAGAAACAAGCTCTAAACCTTCGGGTAATTGTTCGGCAATCGAATCTGCAAATGAAAATTTCTCGGTCTGCTGTCTGCGCGATGCCTCAATTCCTGCACAGAAAAGCTCGTCATCCGATGCAAGCCCGACATTTCTCGGCAGCGGCAGCGAAAGTTTCAGATGCGGATTATAGCCCTGACTGTAAGCCGGCTCGATTCCGCTGCGAATAATCGCTCTGGCAATAACCCGCATTGTTTCCTGATGCGACAGAAATCTGATATTTCCGTGTATCTTATATCTTCCTGCCAGCATCAGTGAGGTAGCATTTATATTTCTGACTCCTTAATTTCACATTCCATATTTTATATTCTATATTCTGCTTTAAAACACTTCCGGCAGAACTTTTATCGCGGCATTTCTAAGATAATTTATCACTTCGCGCTCCGAATTCATCAGAAGGACCTTTCTTGCAAGATTGTTGCAGGACTCTATTGCCACGGAACGTATGACTTTCTTTATCTCCGGTATCATCGGCGGAGCAAGTGAAAAAGTTCGGTATCCCAGCCCTAAAAGCAGCATTATAAATTCCGGCTCCGAAGCCATTTCGCCGCAGATAGTGGTACCTATCCGGGCCTTGTTTGCATCGTGAATCACACTGCGAAGAAGACTTATCACTGCCGGGTCGGCACCGGAATAAAGAGTAGAAACCCGCTCATTACCACGGTCAACAGCAAGAGTATATTGAATAAGATCGTTGGTCCCTATACTGAAAAAATCACACTCACCGGCAAGTATCGAAGCAGTCAGCGCCGCTGAAGGCGTTTCTATCATAATCCCTACCGGCACATCCGCCCTGTATTCGATGGAATCTTCCTCAAGGTCTTCCATCACATCACGCACTATCATTTTTGCCTGCCGTAATTCGTGCAGACTGGTTATCAGCGGAAACATTACACGCACATTTCCATGAACCGCAGCCCTCAGGATTGCCCGCAGCTGCGTTTTGAACATAACAAGATTCTGCAGGCAGAACCTGATTGAACGAAGTCCGAGAAACGGATTCGGCTCACGTGTAAATCGGCGGCTCTGCGTGAATTTATCTGCTCCGAGGTCCATTGTTCTTATCACCACAGGC
>JBAVNP010000071.1:0-4298 GCA_049691175.1 Sedimentisphaerales bacterium | reverse complement strand
GCTCTGCACGAACAGGTCGAACAAATGCTGACGCAACAAAGCGAGCTTAGCGAGGCCTTAAAACTTAAAAGACAAGAACAAAGCCAGATAGACGAGCAGATTCATCAGATAAAACTGGAACTGTCGCAGCTTGAGGTCAAATCGGCAGACCTTGTCCAGCGTGTTACGGAAGAGCTGCAGATGGATTTGGCGGCTGAGTATCAAAATTACAAGGCTGAGGAAATCAACTGGGACGGCGTCAGAGATGAGATAACCGATTTGCGGGGCAAAATCGAAAGGCTCGGCAACGTCAACGTTGACGCAATCGAACAGCAGGATGAACTCGAAAAGAGAAATGACTTTTTAACAAGCCAGATAGAAGACCTCAACAAGAGCAAAGAACAACTTGTGCAATTAATAAATCGTCTTAATAAGGAATCGATGGATAAATTCGCCACGACTTTCGAACAAATAAGAATTAACTTTCAGGAGGTTTTCAGAAAGCTGTTCGGCGGGGGCAAAGCGGATATTATCCTCGAACAGCCTGAAGATGTGCTTGAAAGCGGTATAGAAATTATGGCCCGTCCGCCGGGCAAGGAAACAAGAAGCATAAGCCTGCTTAGCGGAGGCGAAAAAACAATGACCGCTATCGCCCTGCTGTTCGCGATATTCAAGACTAAGCCTTCGCCGTTCTGCTTCTTAGACGAGGTTGACGCGGCACTGGATGAGGCAAATAATGAACGCTTCGACCTGATTGTGCAGGAATTCAAAAAGCAATCGCAATTTATTATTATCACACACGCCAAGCGGACAATGAGCATCGCGGATGTTCTGTTCGGCATCACAATGCAGCAGAAAGGCGTCAGCAAGAAGATAAGCGTTACGTTTGACTCTTATGAACCACAGCAGGAAGAAGAAACGGTAGCAGTCGCATAAATACACTGACTGACACGGACTAAAACACGGACGGACACAGACAAAAGAGGTAAGGAAGTAAAGAAATAAGGAACGTCCAACATTGAACTTCGAACGTTGAACATCCAATTAACGATAATGGTTAAACAAAATGCCGAAGGTGAGAATTGAATCCACAGGCGGGGGTTAAACCTTGTTTTATCAATTCCAAAGCTATAAGTATTTATTGTAAGACACGATTTCTTCCGGGCTTTTTCGTATTTTAGGCGGAATTTTCCCATCGGCCGATAAACCAACAGAAATTATAAGCTCCAATCTTTTGTTCTTCGGAATGCCGAGCATTTTCTTAACTTTTTTCTCGTTGAACCAGCCAAGAATACAGGTTCCCAAACCCTGCTCGGCGGCCTGGAGGCAGAAATGCTCTGCCGCGATGCCTATGTCCATAAGGCTGAAGTCCTTTCCTTTGACTATGCCTCCAAACTTTGCCATTAATTTTTGACGCTGAGAAACGATTAAAATTAAAACAGGGGCTTTAAACGCAAAATGATTAAAGTCTAATATGCCCTGGAAGGCGGCTTTGGCAACGTCGGTTTTAATCCCAGGTTCGTCCACTACGATAAATTTCCAGGGCTGAGAGTTGCAGGCAGAGGGAGCAAGCCTGGCGGCCTCGATACAGGCGGCAATATTTTCACGAGAAACAGGGGTTTGGCTGTAATTCCTTACACTATACCTTTTATTTGCCAATTCCAAGAAGTTCATAATCTCCATCCGGTTCTGCCATTGGGAAGGCGGGAGTCGAACCTGTATACTTCGGCTTTCAACTACAAATCTGAATCGCCCTTTGGGCTACTGAGGTTCTTTTCGATAATCCGCTTGACCTCTTCAGGGCTACCGCTATGTATATCCATACCAGCAATATTACCTTCTTTGTCAATTATCCAACAGGATGGTATACCAGAAATTTCAAACGCCCTTGCTATACTGTTGTTCCACCCGCCGCCCTCTTCAAATAACTGCATCCAAGCTAACCGCTGTTCCTTGCAGAATTCAACTAACTCTTTCTTTTGATTATCCAAGGAAATCCCGACCATCACAAAATCCTTACAGTTTTTATATTTCTCATAAATTTGTTTCATCTGCGGCGCTGACGCAACACAAGGGCCACACCATGTTGCCCAAAAATCCAACAAAACAACCTTGCCGGTCTGCTGGCGCAATTTCCACTCCCTGCCATCCAGTGTTTTCCCCGCGACGTCAGGCGCTTTTTTGCCCATAAACTTCGCCATCTTGATTTCCCGCTTATGCTGCCACTTGAATTTTTCAATCGTATTATGGCTGCTAAAACCAATCCAGAAGCCTAATCCCATAAAAACCAGCAGAGCCGCCACTACCGCAGCCAACCGAACTATTGAATTTCCATAAGGACCAAGAATACCCCGTTCCTTTCGCTCGCTCTTGTCTTTACCCAAAATAAGCGCGATTATATTAATAATAAGAAAAAGTCCTACTGCAAATGGTATCATCCAGTTAGACCGCACAGGGGAAGTATGAATAATCTCATATATCAGCCAACAAAAAAATACCACATTTAACACGACAGCCAAAAATGATATTACTTTCTTAACCACAAAATTAATTTTCATTGACTTTTTCTCCTGTTATCAAAAATTCCGCATTTTCATATCTTAAAATTCAAATGCCGAAGGTGGGAGTCGAACCCACACCGGGGGTTAAGCCCGACTGGATTTTGAATCCAGCGCGTCTGCCAGTTCCGCCACTCCGGCGTAAAAATTGAAGATTGAAAATTTAAAATTGAAGATTTAAATAATATTTTTAAAGGTTCCTCAAAATTTCAATCTTCATTCTTCGATTTTTATTATAATTTTGAGTTTTTGTCAATTAATAATCAATGAGAACAATGTTTTCGGGCGTTGCGACGACGTCTTTTTTGCCGGTGCCGAGGATATTTTTTATTTCGCTGCTGTGTTTGCCTGCAATCTTCTTTAATTCGTCACTGCTGAAATTACTGACTGCCTTTGCAAATGTATTAAGCATTACCACGACGCCGGCGTCGAAACTGCCGCTGACTGATTTAATGCCTTTTGGCAGCAGAGATTTTTTCTTCCTTATTGCCTCGACCGCACCATCGTCAATCGTAATCGTCCCGGCAGAGGCACTATTCAAGAGCCAGCGGAGACGATTGCTCAATTTGCGTTTCGGCATAAAGATTGTGCCAATATCAGCGCCTGCGATGATTTTCGTTAGACAATCCTTTACTCTGCCATCGGCAAGGACTACCCGACAGCCTGCGTTTGAAGCGATTTTCACAGCCTCAATCTTGCTTTTCATCCCGCCGGTTGCGAATTTACTGCCGCGGGAGCCTGCGCTTTTTACAATCTGCTCGGTAATTTCGAAAACAGCCTTTACAGGCTTTGCATCGTCGAATTTACGGGGGTCCTTGTCATATAAGGCATCTATATCGCTTAACATTATCAAAACGTCGGCATCAAGCTTGCTGGCGACAAGCGCGCTTAATTTATCGTTATCGCCGAAGGCTGTGCCGATTTCTTCGGTCGCAATGCAGTCATTCTCGTTGAGGACAGGCACAACGCCAAGGGCCAAAAGCGTTTCAATGGCATTTTTTAAATTCAGATAGGTCTGACGATTGTTCAGCACTTCCGCAGTCAAAAGGACCTGAGCACAGGTAAGGCCGAATTTATCAAACGCTTTTCTATATTCTATCATAAGCAGGGGCTGGCCGACGGCGGCGCAGGCCTGGCGCAATTTTATATTCGTAACGGGACTTGGGATTTTCAATTGGGCGGCGCCCATTCCGATTGCGCCGGAAGTTATCAAAACGACCTGTCTGTCGGCTTTGAGCAGAGAAGCAATCTGAGAGGCAATAGAACGGATAAACAGGCTGTCAATAACACCATCTTTGCTGAGTGTATTTGTGCCGATTTTGACGGCGATTCGTTTTGAATTACTGAAGTTCCGCATTATAAGTGAAATTGTTTTTTCAATTTTTTGTGGGTAAATTGTTTAGCGTTGGGGCCGCAATAATCAGCGACAATCTGGCCGGAGCCGATGAGCATCCATTTATATATAACCAGACCTTCAAGGCCGACGGGGCCGCGAGCGTGAATTTTGCTGGTGCTTATTCCGACTTCTGCGCCAAGGCCGTAGCGGTAACCGTCGCTGAAACGCGTGCTGGCGTTAAGCAAAACATTGGCGGAATCGACAAGCTGCAGAAATTCTGCGGCAGTCGTGCGGCTCTGCGTAATAATCGTATCGGTATGGTGCGAGCCGTAAGTATTTATATGGTCTATGGCCTCATCGAGCGAATCAACCGTTCTTATCGACAGAATTTCGGCGAGATATTCCGTCAGCCAGTCTATTTCATT
>JBAVNP010000070.1:0-4473 GCA_049691175.1 Sedimentisphaerales bacterium | reverse complement strand
TCTGGGTCTTGTCGCTACACAGGTAAATACGCTGATGGACAAATTCATTGCGCTATTGTTCTCAAATTCTGCCGAAAAAGGATTGAGTTTCATGTTTTTAGGCAGGGAGATTGCATATCCTATGTGTGCCGGCGCTGTTTCACGGATATTTTATGCTCAAAGGCTGTATCAATTTCCGTTTGGCGTGTTCGGTATCAGTCTGGCGACGGTTATATTTCCGGTTATGAGTGCGGATGCTGCCAGAAAAGATTCAGCGGCATTATGTGCAACGATAGCGAAAAGTATTAAGGGAGCAATCTTTGTCGCTTTTCCCGCGACGGTCGGCTTGATTCTGATACGCAAGCCATTGATAAGTCTTTTATTTGAGCACGGCAGGTTTTCTGCGCAAGATACAATTCTTACAGCTTCTATAGTAGTATGTTATACGATAGGACTGACCGGCTTTTTTATGCAGCAGATATGCGCCAAGGCATATTATTCGATGCAGGACTCGCACAGGCCGATGAGAACGACTCTGCTTGCGGTGGTCTTGAATTTTATACTCAACCTTATACTTATCTGGCCGCTGGGTGCTGCCGGCCTTGCGCTCGCGACGAGCGTATGTTCCTATGTTCAGGTTACGATACTATTGAAAGGTCTGGCCGATAAGTTCGGCAGAAAAATATTTGAGGGTGTCGTTAATGAGCTTGTGAAAACCATAGTTATTACTCTGGTTATGGGGATTGCTGCATTTTTTGTATTGAAGCTAACTGGTCCTATGCCGAAACTTATTCAATTATCAATCGTAGTAATCGCAACAACGTTTTTGTATCTGGCTGGAGCCGTAATATTAAAGGTCGAGATGCTTTCGCTGATAACAGGCCGTAAGTTGTTAAAATAAAACAGGTTAAAACAAATAAGGGACAAGTATATCTTTGACCGCTGGCTTTGTTGCATAAATACTTAATTTATAAACAGTTATGGCCGATATAAGGATTAAGGGATGCTTTAAATAGATCTTGTCCCGGGCTTGTTTGTCTTGGGTATGGTCGAAAGATTGGGAATGTTTGATAAAAAAGCGGAAATTCTGATTTTTTTTGTTTTCGTGTTTTTTTCTGCCCTTGTTGCTGATGCGGCCATTGAGACCAGTGCAGTTACACAAGGCGGGCCAGATTTAGCCGCCGTATCGGAGACGTCTAAACAGGGCGAATTGCTTTCTCCGCTTGCCGCGAAGACTTTTTATGATATCGGCTATGAGCTTTATACGGCCAAAGACGCTGATTTTACTTCGGCGGAGCAGGCTATTATCTTTTTCGACGCCGCCGTAGCTCTCGACAGCAAAGCAGGATATGTTCTGCCTGATATTATTAACATTGCATGGCAGTATCCCGACGAGAATTTTTCAGATGCTGTTAAACTGGCAATGAACGAATATATTGACCGTTCCGCTGACCTTGAAGTGGCATCTAAAGCGGTAGGATATCTGCTTGAAAGGCTCGACAGCAGGGAGCGGCGTCAGGAATTGCTTACGAAACTGCTTTACCAGTTCCAGCAGAAAAATACTATGTTTGCGTCGGACATCTCGGCACAGCTCGGCTTCCTTACAGCTGAAACTGCCGATGCCACCAACGCTCAGATGTATCTTGTGAAGGCTTTTACAGCGAATAAATATAATCGTCTTGCCTTTGCCAAGCTTGCCGAGCTTGCCGACAAAGGCGGCCAGCCGCTGCCTGATATTTCTTATCTTCAGAATCTTCGTTTCGCGGTAAGGGCTAATCCTCTTGATTTCGACTCTGCTATAAGATTTGCGCAATATACTGAAATGCTCGGCCTTTATGAGCCTGCGTCGGCTGCTTACGAGTATTGTGTTGATTTATTAAAGTATCTTAGCGGCCCCAATTCTATCGGGCCGGACATTTACAGGCCGTGGCTGCTTAACTGTTACAATGCTCGCCAGTATAGCCAGTGTCGCCAGATACTCAGCGAAATTCGCGACAAGGGTATTTTCGATGTGCAGGCTGAAGCGATTACCTCAGCGGCAATCTCACAGGGCGGCGATAAAGACAGTTCCGATGCGATACTTGCCGCGATAAAGGCACATTCCAATAAGATTCTTGCCGGTAAATTAAAGGTATCTTCAGCGGAACTTGAGGATTTTGTATGGTTTTATAGTTTCGTTGCCGATGTCAATGCCGACCAGACGCTGACTTGGGCGACCAAGGCTTATGATGCCGAGCCTAATTCAGTCAACGCCGCTTCGCTTTTCGCCTATGCACTGGCGATGAATAACCAAACCGAACTTGCCGGCTCAATGCTCGAAAAAATCGGTACCCCAACACGGACCGCTGAACTTGCCAAAGCAATAGTTCTTCTGCAAAGGCAGGATGTAATTTCAGCGACAGGTCTGCTTAAAAAGGTGGTTGAAACCGCACCGGGAAGTTTTGAGGCGCAAAAGGCAAAGGCAAAACTCAAGGAGCTTGGCGCAGAATATATACCTCCGATTGATTCCGCAGCGATTGTAACTGTGCTGCAGAACGATTTTGGGCAGGCGATTTTCAGTCAGTTTGTCGAGCCTCAGAAAATGGTATCCGTGGAATTCAACATCAAGGGTAATACATTTTCCTACGGCAGCGAAATCACGGGCAATCTCGTAATAATAAATAAATATACAGAGCCGATAGTTGTATGTCCCGATGCGATGATAAAGGGCAATATAAGAATCGATGCGAAAATAGCGGGCGATTTTACCGAGCAGATACCGGCTCTTATTGTAAAAACCGTCCGTCCGTCTTATGAAATCAAGCCGGGCGATGCCCTGTTCATTCCTCTGCGGCTCGATACCGGCAAAGTAAAATGTATCCTCGACTGCCATCCGCAGGCACAGTTAAATCTTGAATATACGGCATATATTGACCCGCAGATAACCGCAAACGGCCGAATAACAAACGCACTTGCGATAAAACCTGCGAAGGTAATTATAGCCCGCCAAAAACTCAATCTTAATACCCATTATCTGCAGCAGAGGTTTGAAGCGATCAAAAAGGGCCATCAGGGCCAGAAAGCCAAATCCGCTCAGCTTTTCGCCGGCTTGCTCGCCGAGCAGCAGAATTTCCGCCGATCCGGCCCGGCTTACAGATTCATATATGCAGAGCCGCAGTTATTAAGTTCCGCTCTTGCAAAGTGTCTTTCCGAAAACGACTGGATTTTGAAGGTGCAGACAATTGCCGCGATGCAGATACTAAAACTTGATTATCGCCTGACAGAAGTCATATCCGAGGAATTGGAGAATCCCAATTGGCCTGTAAGGCTGATAGCTGTTTTTTCTCTTGCGCAAAATAAGGATGAAAAATTTATGCCGGTTTTAAGCTGGGTGGCCAAAAACGACCCGCATCCTTTGGTAAAGGGATTAGCCGCGGCACTTTCCGGCAATGTTGAAACAGATTTACCCGCCGCAGCCGATAGCAATAATATTAATCCGCAAATCGAACAAAAGGCACAGCAGGAACCATCATCGGAAAACAGGCCAAACTAAACCCGTCTTGTCTTTTTTGTATTGCCGATATAGGTTTTTTAGCTTTAACTATTTGTTGATTAAATGGTTAGGAATAAGTATAAATTATTTTTTTTGTTTGGATTTTAGTAAGTTTTTTGTTGTTAAATTGGCTTGACTTTTGTATTATTTCCCCCTCAAATCGTATAACTTATAAAATGTTGCGTTTGTATTGTTTTTGAAAGGGTTTATTATGCCAGCGAAGGTAACTGACGAAAAATGCACGGGTTGTGAGGCTTGTATTGATGCCTGCCCGGCTGAAGCTATAAAAATGGTTGACGGCAAAGCGGTTGTGGATGCCGAGACCTGTGTTGACTGTGGCGTTTGTGTTGATGAGTGCCCTGTTGGGGCGATAGAGATGGAGTAGTAATCGCAGTTATTAGTTTTTAGTGTTGAGTTTTGAGTTAATTTTCAGGTCAGTTCAAAACTAAAATTTATCCGCCTCAGGCGGAACTCAGAACTCAAAACTCGCGTCGGCCCCATCGTCTAGGCCGGTCTAGGACACCGGGTTTTCAACCCGGCGACAGGGGTTCGAATCCCCTTGGGGCTATTTTTTTGAGCAGAATCCGCTGCTCAAGGGTTCGTGTATAATTAGGCATTTCACTTAGGCCACCATTTCTCAAGAAATGCGTCAACGATAACTTTCAAGGTTTTCTCGTATAACTTCCAGAAGAAATTACCTATCCAGCTGCCTTTAGCAGGAGCAGGTTCTATTTCTGCTGACTTTCCGTTTGGTAAATCTGCCTTGCCGCCGTTTTGCTCCTTTATACCCTGAATCATTTCGTCCTTGCACTTATCGAGAAATTTTACCATTTCAGTAATTTCGTCAGTTACATCCTTATGTCCCACGCTTTTCGGGTTACCTTTACCTCTAATACGCCGGTCTATGTCCGCCATATAGCTATATATTGGGTCAATCAAGTAGCCATGTAAAAGCATAGCAG
>JBAVNP010000069.1:0-11577 GCA_049691175.1 Sedimentisphaerales bacterium | reverse complement strand
GGACAAGATTAAATCTTTCGGCAACATCCTGAGTAGCCAATTTCATAAGTTCAGCCGCGATTTCAGGCTTCGAATCTTTCAGAGTGCGATACCTGTTCTCGCTGTATGCAAAATCGGCGAAGTTCACTGTCGGAGCCTTCGAATCAAGCTGCAGCGGGTTTTTGCCCTCTGCCTTTAAAGCGGGGTTATATCTGTATAACGGCCAGTATCCGCTTGCGACAGCCTGTTTCTGATGTTCATAACCCTGCAAAAGATTAAAGCCGTGAGCGATACAGTGTGAATAAGCGACAATCAGCGAAGGTCCTTTATAACTTTCAGCTTCAACAAACGCCCTTACCGCCTGAACAGGACTTGCGCCCAGCGCTATTTTCGCGACATAAATACTTCCGTAAGTCATCGCCAGCATAGTAAGGTCTTTCTTGGCGACCGGTTTTCCGCCTGCTGCGAATTGCGCTACCGCGGCTCTCGGCGTTGACTTCGACATCTGTCCGCCGGTATTGGAATAAACCTCAGTATCAAGCACAAGGACATTGACATCCCTGCCACTGGCAAGAACATGGTCAAGCCCGCCGTAACCGATATCGTAGGCCCAGCCGTCGCCGCCGACTGCCCAGACACTCTTACGAACAAGATAATCAGCAACACTCAAAAGCTGAGAACATTCGGCACATTTATTTTTGCTGCAGATGTCTTTTAATTTTTGAACCCTGGCTCTTTGTTTTTCAATCTCAACCACAGATGGGTCGTTGGCAATCGCCGCCTGACGAAGCTCATCAGCAAAGGCTTTTTCAACACAGCCTTTTTCCGCAGCCTTATCAAGCTGTTCAATCGCAAATCCCATAAATTTATCAACAGCCAGCCTCATACCCATCGCAAATTCAGCATTGTCCTCAAACAAGCTGTTGCTCCAGGCCGGTCCCCTGCCGTCAGGTTTGACGCTATAAGGCGTCGTAGGCAGGTTTCCGCCGTAAATCGATGAGCAGCCTGTGGCATTGCCTATTAAGGCTCTGTCGCCGAAGAGCTGCGTCAGTAATTTTACATAAGGCGTTTCGCCGCAGCCCGCACAGGCTCCTGAATACTCGAACAACGGCTGAGCAAGCTGACTGCCCTTTACCGTGTTGAGCTTATATAGAGCAGGGTCGGTATTTGGTATCGACAGAAAATAAGCATAATTTTCTCTTTCCGGCGCACGCAGCGGCTCCTGCATCGCCATATTGATTGCTTTTTTACCTGTCGGTTGTTTATTAGCGTCTTTTTGCTGTGCCGGGCATACCATCACGCAGTTTCCGCAGCCGGTGCAGTCTTCAGGCGCAATCTGCACTGTCCATTTCATACCTTCGAATTCTTTTCCCTTTGCGTCAGCGGACTTAAAAGTCTTCGGCGCTTTATCAAGATATTTCTTATCATAAGCCTTTACTCTTATCGTAGCGTGCGGACAAACAAGCGAGCACTGAGCGCACTGAATACAAATATCAGGCTCCCAAACCGGTATCTCGACCGCGATATTTCTCTTTTCGTACTGCGTTGTCGCGGATGGAAATTTTCCGTCGGCAGGCATTTTGCTTACCGGTATTTTATCGCCGCGGTCTGCGATAATTTCGCCGACAACTTCCTTTACAAATTTCGGAGCGTCCGGCGGCACAGCCGGCGGCATAGAAAATTTACTGGTAACCGTCTGCGGTATTTTTACTTCAAAAATCTCCGACAGTGCCGCATCGACTGCAGCATTATTCATATCTACAACCTTCTTACCCTTCCTGCCGTAAGTCTTTTCAATCGCGTACTTTATGGCGCCGATAGCCTTGTCTATCGGAATGATATTACTGATTTTGAAAAACGCGGTCTGCATAATTACGTTGATTCTTGCACCCAGTCCCAGTTTTTGTGCAACTGAAATTGCATCGATGCCGTAGAATTTAAGTTTCTTATCAATAATCTGTTTTTGCATTTCTCTCGGCAATGTATCCCAGACTTTATCTTTGCCGTGCATACTGGTCATCAGAAATGTTCCGCCCGGCTTGATATTGGCAAGCATATCATATTTTTCCACAAAGCTCGGATTGTGACAGGCAACAAAATCAGCCTGACGAATCAGGTAAGGTCTGCGAATTATATTTTTGCCGAATCGCAGATGAGAAACCGTCTTAGCGCCGGCTTTTTTCGAATCATATACAAAATATCCCTGTGCGTAATTGTCCGTCAGGTCGCCGATGATTTTGATCGAGTTCTTATTTGCGCCGACTGTGCCGTCAGAGCCGAGACCGAAGAACATCGCGGTATAAAGACCTTCCATAGGAATATTGAACGAATCATCGACAGGCAGACTGCTGTTTGTTACATCATCGTTAATTCCGACAACGAAATGATTTTTCGGCTCTTTCGCGTCGAGATTATCGAACACCGCTTTTGCCATAGCGGGAGTAAATTCCTTCGAGCCCAATCCATATCTTCCGCCGACAACCAGCGGATAATCCTTGAACGGCGCGTATTTATCGCTCATTGCCTCGCCGATGCCGGTCCTGACATCAAGATATAATGGTTCGCCAAGCGAACCGGGTTCTTTTGTCCTATCCAGAACAGCTATTTTCTTAACAGTCTTGGGAATCGCAGCCATAAAGTGCCTGTTGCTGAAAGGTCTGAACAGTCTTACCTTCAAAACGCCGACCTTTTGGCCTTTGGAGACAAGATATTCAACCGTTTCGTGGACGGTTTCCGCGCCTGAACCCATAATAATTACGATTTTTTCCGCATCTGGGGCGCCGACATAATCGAAGAGATTGTATTTTCTGCCGATTATTTTTTCTAATTTCCGCATCGTTTCTTCGACAATCGCAGGTGTCGCAAGATAATATTTATTGACCGTTTCGCGTCCCTGAAAATATACATCGGGGTTTTGGCTCGTGCCGGAAATCTGAGGCCGGTCCGGGCTTAATGCTCTTTGCCTGTGCGCCCGTACAAGTTCATCGTCAATCATTTCACGCATCTGGTCGAAACTTATTTCGTCAACCTTCTGCACTTCGTGACTCGTCCTGAATCCGTCGAAGAAATGCAGGAAAGGCACGCGAGACTTTAATGTCGCCTGCTGAGCAATCATCGCAAAATCCATTACTTCCTGAATGCTGCCCGAGCAGAGCATAGCGAAACCGGTTTGTCTGCACGCCATAACATCGGAATGGTCGCCGAAAATTGACAATGCCTGACAGGCCAGCGACCTTGCCGAAACGTGAAACGCCGTCGGCGTAAGTTCGCCTGCGATTTTATACATATTAGGAATCATCAAAAGCAATCCTTGCGATGCGGTAAATGTCGTGGTCAATGCCCCTGCCGCAAGTGCGCCGTGAACGGCGCCGCTTGCCCCGCCTTCGGACTGCATTTCTGTTACGCCTGGAATTGTGCCCCAGATATTTTTTTCGCCCGCCGCTGATTTCGCGTCGGAAATCTCGCCCATATTAGAGCTTGGCGTAATCGGATAAATAGCAATAACTTCATTCGTCGCATGAGCCACATGAGCCGCTGCCGTATTGCCGTCAATCATTACCTTACTGGACTTCATAAATACTCCTATTTAACTATTTAAAATTACAGAACTTATGACATAAAAACAAAAAGACTCTCTACGTCTTGAAAGTCCAAAAAAATATGGATGATTGATTTTATAATTTTTCCAACTCAATGCAAATAAAAAAGGCCGGCTATAAACCGGCCTTTCGTCAACAAGCACTTGTTTTATTTGCCGTAAACAAGCTTCAATTGTTCTTCGGTGGGCATTGTCGGATAGTGTTCACCTTTCGGCCCAATAAATTCCGAACCTTCTTTTTTAAGAACAACAACTGTCTTACTGCCGTCATCTTTCGTAATTTCAAAACTTAACTCGCCCTGCTCGCCTCCATTGGCATCTGAACCATATAACAGTTTGAGCTGTTCTTCTGTAGGCAGGCTGGTATATTTCTCGCCTGCAGGTCCGATATAATTTGAACCTTCCTTCTGTAGAGTTATCGGCATCTTGGAACCGTCGTTGTTACTAATCCAGATTACAGTGCTGTCAGAGACAATCTTTTTGGGTTTCTCGCCGTAAATCATTTTCAGTTGTTCTTTCGTAGGAATACTCGCGTAATGCTCACCCCTTGGCCCGATATATTCGGAGCCGTCCTTCGTCAGCACTACAGGAGTTTCACTATCAAGCCAGACAGTAACATTATTTTCACTCGGCACATTGGAACGCAGGCCATACAAAGCCTTGAGCTGTTCTTCTGTCGGCATACACGGATAATACTCATTTGAAGGCCCGATGAAACCCACGCCCGAAGGCGTAAGCGTTACAGGTGTTTGCGAGCCGTTATCATTGGTAATCCAAACCGTAATACTCGATGGTTTTGCCTGCTGGGACCTTACCGCATACAGCGTTTCCAATTCGTATTCAGTAGGCAGACTTGAATAGTATTCGCCTCTTGGCCCCATATATCCGCCGCTGTTTGTCCTTGTCAGCCGGACTTCCGTTTTGGAACCGTTATCGTTTGTAACCCAGACAATTACAGTTTCATCATGAACGACAGTTTCTCTCACAACAGTTGTTGTAGGAGAGCCAAAAACAATAGTTGGACTCAAAATTATCCTCCGCGGCGGAAAAATTATCACAGGCCTTATTCGAGGCGGAATAATTATAACTCCACCATAAAAACCATGATGATAATCACGATTATGGAAATCGCCTCCTCGATACCCGCCGTCTCGGTGTCCGCCAAATGTATTATCAGCAACTGCCAACAACGTGATTCCAGCCAACATAATCAACATTAATCTCTTTGCCATTGCTTATTCCTTTAACCTTTTATCTTTATCAGAAACCAATAACTATAAATAATCCGCGCGACGGATAAACTGCAATCGGCCCTCTTCGGTGCGGAGCAATTATAGCCCTGCGATAATGGTAATTTGGACGGCAATCGCTATGTCGAATTTCCGGACGATAGTTTCTATTTCCGCGTTCTTGATATCCGCCGCGTGCGAATGTGATATCTGAAATTGCCAGTAAAGCAATTGCAGCCAAAACAGCTATTTTCATTTTCTTTGCCATTGTAAGCTCCTTTAAGTTCGATATTCCTTTGTCAATTTTGCCTAACCTTACGACGCAAATAAAAAGCCTTTTATTCCTGTCTGCAATAATAGTGGTTCATCTTCGCTAAAGGTAACGATTAAAATGGAATCATCGCCGTGGATATACCTATTTAATAGATGACAAATAAACAGGATTTAGATATATTGGTAATAAAATACAGTTATATGATTGAGGAACTACAAATGATGGAGTTTATTGAAAAGAACAAACGATTGCTGGTATTTTATTATACCACGCTCAGAATTCTCGGATGGATTCTTCTGGGTCTGGGTGGTGTCGGCTTTACATTGCTTATTTTAGAAGCTTTAAAGACGGGAGGCGGGATTACTTTCGAGGGAACAACGGGGTTAGTTAAGCGGTCTTATCCCGCTTTTATAAGCATTGGATTACTTTCGTTAGGTTTTGCTCAGCTCGTCAGGTATTTTTGCGGAAATTCTCGTAAAATGGGACTGCTTTTACGTTATGGCGACAAGATTTTTTACTTATGTGCTATTGTCGCTATTTGGCAGGTGTGCGGTCAGGCCTGGCTTGTCGCCACTGGCAAAACGGGTGGTAATAGTTCTCAACATTTGCATTGGTTTCTATTCGACTTCCCCCTGCTATTATTGTATAAAACCGCAAAAGCTCTCATACTGGTCGGTTTGGGACTGTTTTTGAAAAAACTTATTGCTGCGATAGAAAACTCAAGGCTTAAAACACCGATAAATCAGGTGGAAACGTAATACGGTTCTCTTTGCTGCGGCAGATATTTTCGTGGCTACCTTTTTTATTTCACTAACTTTGCAAACTCTTTTATCAGCAGCTTTGTATATTTGCCCGGCTTGCCGTCTGCGATTTGTATCTCGTTGAATTTCACCACCGGCACAATATCCTTACTCGATACTGCGATAAAAAGCTCATCTGCTTTTGTTGCCGTTTCAGCCTTTATTTGTTCCTCTTGAACACCAAGGCCGACATCTTTGTAAATCCGCAGAACAAAATGCCGTGTTATCGACGGCAGAATATTCGCAGTCAGCGGAGCAGTTTGAAGTCTATTCCCGAACACAGCAAAAAATGCGCTCGATGCCCCTTCTGTAATATATCCCTTGTCATCGAAAAATATCGCTTCCTGGCAACCTCTTTTCTGTGCCGCCCGCCTTGCCAGCACGTTTGCCAGAAGGTTCAGCGACTTGATATCGCACCTTTTCCATCTCGTATCGGCAACGGTAATTACCGAGATGCCCTTTTGCTTTTGTTCGGTTGAATCATCAATCTCCGTTATCATCAGAAAAAATCTCGGCTCAAGTCCTTCGGCGGCGTGGTCTCTCGGCCCTGCTCCCCTTGTTATATGAAAATAAATCTTGGCGTTTGATAATTTACTTTTTCCAAATGCGGCTAAAACTCTCTCTCTGATAATATTTATATCAATACCATTGATATCGATTTCTTTCAGGCTTCTTTTAAATCTGTTCAGATGTTCTTCGAGCGCGAAGAGTTTGCCGTCATAGCTTCGCAGAACTTCATAAACCCCGTCGCCAAAAAATGTGCCGTAGTCAAGATATGCCGAATCGAGTTTACCCGCCTCAATTACTTTGTCTCCAACCATTGCAAGCTGCATTTTGCATAATTCCTTTTAAAGAGGAAGTAAGGAATTAAGGAGGTAAAGATGTAAGGAAACTTTCGAGCGTTTTCCTTACTTCCTTACTTCTTTACATCTTTACTTCAAAATAAAAATGTCATATTAACTTATCATCCTTGTCCTGCTGGTCTTCGTCATCGACCTTCCATTTATCGCTTTCGTCGATATCGCCGATTTCCCGTTCCATATATTTCAGAAGTTTATCCTGCAGCGGAGCAAGTTTTTCCTGCGATTGCTGCATACTGCGATACATAGCCGCTATCATATCCAGCCTGATTAGCTGCCATTTCGCGATACATTCCGGCTCTTTGACGTTGACGAATGGGTCGCACTTGAATGTCCTGTGGTTATCAGGACCCATCTCGCAAAATTCACAATCTTTACACTGAATCATTGCCGCACCTTAAAAAACATAATTTACGATAAACAAACTCTTGCAATTGCAGATAATACCATATATCTTATCCGTTTAAAAGATTTTAGAAAAGCATAAAAATTACTGATATGGAGTATATATGGCTAAACCGAGACGCAGACGAAAAATAGGCAGCAAGAAAAGACATCAAAAATGGAAAATCAGACATCATAAACAATAATCGCCGGAAATTAAGGATGTAAAGAACCCGTCAAGCGGTTACGGTTACGCAGTTCGTATTGGCTACGTTGGACGTCAGACGTCTGACGAAACGAGCATCGCAACCGTAGGACGTTAAACGTATTTTTCATCCTTACTTCCTTGTTTTTTGCCTTCATTCACAATGCCGTCTCTTCAGCCAGATTTTTCTGCTTTCGACCTCTTTTTTGTCCAAATAAGCAAAAATGCGCAACAAAAAAGTTGCGCGCTTTGAAAAAATAAAAAAATTTTCCCCCTTATTTCACAAGCACTTACGAATTCCGGACAAAATTTTCTTGATCAAATTTCGACAAAAACGCGCAACTTTTCTGGTAATACGGAGGGACTATGTTGGCTGAAAGCCAACATAGAAAGTTGAGAATAGAGAGTTGAAAGGTGAAAAAAGAAGTTTTGAAAATTAGAAAATTAGAATTTTGAATCTGTTTAGAATTTAGGGTTTAGTGCTTAGGATTTAATTTATGTTTATGGAAAAAATTACTGTAACTATTCCAATTCCAAAAATTATTATGAGCGTTGTCCTATGGTTCGTTCTGCGATACAAAAAAATCCGCTATGGTTATGACTTAAAATTTATTCCGCTCAATAATGGAAGATATGCCATTGTTGATTCTGTCGATTTTGAGAAAATTAACAAAAACAAATGGGGCATCAAAATATCGACCAATACTATTTATGCGATGCGTATGGTAAACGGCAAAAATGTATATATGCACAATCAGATTATGCAGCCTCCGGCTGGCTACGTTGTTGACCATCAAGACCACAATGGCCTTAACAACAGCAGACGCAATTTGCGATTGGCGACCAAGTCGCAGAATTGTTGTAATCACTTAAAGAAGCCCGGTTGCAGTTCTAAATACAGAGGCGTTTGTTACCACTCCGGCAACAAAAAATGGGTGGTTTACATTAAGATTCCGGGAAAACGTCTTTTTTTAGGCTATTTCGAAAATGAATTAGATGCCGCTAAGGCGTACGACAACGCCGCAAAGATTTACCACGGAGAATTTGCTGTTTTAAACTTTGGTTAGCCCCGCCATTCCCAATGGCGAGGTTCAGTCATTCCTGCGAAGCTGATGAAGAATGTTTTTTCGTCATTCTTTTGCCCCAGTTTTTTCAAGCAGTTGCACAATATTAGGGTCCCCATTCTTTTTCGCTGAAATTCTGTCCGCTATTATTTGAAGTTTTTTTATCTGGGAGTGAGTCCAGAGAAGTGAATTTATAAGTTTATCGGAACTGCCATCAGGATTATTAAGCGAAACTGCTTTTTCAAAAAATTCTTCGGCGTCATCTGTCCTGCCCAGCACATCGGAGGTCATCGCCAGTGCCGCTTTGACTTCCGATTTATATGGGTTGAGTTCAGAAGCGTCTGTAAAGGCCGATAAAGCCTGCTGATAATCGCCTTTGTTAAAAAATGCGAATCCCAGACTAAAAGAGCCGACAAACGAATAAGGATTTTTATTTACAGTGTCCTGCCAAAGAGAAAGACTGTTATGCCAGACCAGTTCACGTTCAACCGTGAAACAGCACAAATGCAAACCTATAATAAACCCGGCAATTATTAAAAAAATACGCAGAAGTATTTTTTTAATTACCAGGCGGCAGATTATTGCGCCCAAAGCCACAGACAGACCGAACATTGGAAGATAGAGATAGCGATCCGCTATTGGCCAGTATATGGGGATAAAATTCGACGTCGGCAGCATAGAGACCGCGAAAAATATCGCTCCCAAAGCAAAAATTATATTTTTCCGTCCCAATATTATGGCGGCAATACTGACAATGCTTAAAGCTATTATCGCCATCGCCAGTGAAATATTCCTGATAGAATATCCCCCCGGATCGGCACACATAAGACTTGGCCAAAAAAGCTCAAGGAGTTGATATAACCATATACGGGGCTGAATTGTGAGCATTCGGGAAAAGGAGCCGCCAAGGTACGACGCTTTTTGCACATCTGCATACGCAAGTGTAGGCACACTGATAAAACGTACAATCATAAATGTCAAAGTCACGACAAATCCGGCGGCGACAAGTATCGCCCATTTTCGCCACTGAACAGTTTTGCGAACTATGAGCCAGTAAAGCAAAAGAAAAAATGGCGCAATCATACCGTTTTCTTTTGCCGCTACGGCGGCAAAAACAGAAATAACAATAGCGCCGCCGAGTAAAATATTGACAATCTTTCGCTCTGCCGGAAATCGTTCGGCAAGGATTAATACGAGCATCGTAAAAAATGTCGCCAGCAGGTCTTCTCTGAACGCTATGACGCTCACAGCTTCACTGTTGATTGGATGTATCGCGAAAAGTATTGCGCCGATAAATGCTGCCCATAAGGGGCCGACTTCCTGTTCTTTTCGAGCGCCTGTTCGCTTCAGAAAAGCATACAGTAAAACAAATACCATAGCCGAACACAGCGAATGAAGCAGCAGGTTTGTCAGATGATAGCCGCATGGCGCCATGCCCCACAAAAGCGAATCAAGCATAAGCGACAAAAGGTTTATGGGCCGGTTATTATCAATAACGCCATGGGTCATTACTTTTAAGCTAAGTACATCGGCAAAATGCTGCGGCTGGTGAATATAGGGGTCTATTTTTATCTGCAGAATATCATCGTAAACAAAATCAGCCGACAGAATTGGCAGATATAGAATCGCTGCGACAAAAGCTACAAGAAGAGCATATTTTATATTTCGCAAAGCCGGCATACCAAATCAAAAACCTCACTGACGCTGATTCGATGCATACACAAATTATCTTTACAAACCGAATAACGATTATTATATGCGGTTACACAGGGACTGCATGGAATATTTTTCCATATAATATGAGAATTAGGACCGGTATCTATTGCCTCATCAGGAATCCAAACATCGTCCTTGGATGCTCTCCTTCGCCGAATTATTTTCTCTCTAATTCCTTTCTGATAAATCTGAGCGTGAAAAACCAGGCGAGACATCGGCTCTTCGGCTAATATAAAATCCTCTTCAACTTCTACTATTCCTGCACCTATACTTTTTGTTGTGATGATATCTTCCTTAGCCATATTTCCCTCGATTATCCATAAATTATCTATAAATCAACTCTATTGTCTATTCGAAAACCCTCTTTGTCAAATCTTCTTTCCTCTTAAAAAATCGGGTGAAATCAGCAAAATCAGCGAAATCCGCGTAATCAGCGATTAAAAAGGCCAACAAAAAAGCCCGCTGTTCAAGCGGGCTTTTGTCTTCTGTAATCTATAATCTGTAATCTATAATCTTTTTACACTTTGCCGACAACAAGGCAGGCGTTATGGCCGCCGAAGCCGAACGAATTGCTTATCGCGTAATCGACTTTTCTCTCTTTTGCGACCTTCGGCACAAAATCTAATTTGGGGTCGCATTCGGGGTCGATGTTATCGAGGTTTACCGTGGGGTGGATTATCGATTTTTCAATCGTTTTGCAGGTCGCGACAATCTCAATTCCGCCGCTTGCGCCCAGCGAATGGCCGATTGCGCTTTTCGTCGAGCTTATGGAAAATTTATAAGCATGCTGGCCGAAAACTTTCTTTAACGCCACCGTCTCGGCAATATCGTTAAGCTGTGTGCTTGTGCCGTGTGCGTTTACGTAATCTATTTTTTCCTTCGGGATATCCGCCTGTTTCAGGGCGATTTCTATTGCCCTTATCGCGCCTGCCCCGTCCGGCGGAGGAGCTGTTATATGGTATGCGTCTGCTGTTGCGCCGTAGCCTAAAAGCTCGGCATATATTTTCGCGCCGCGTTTTTTCGCGTGTTCATATTCTTCGAGAATAATACCCGCTGCGCCTTCGGCGATTACAAAGCCGTCGCGGTCGATATCGAAAGGCCTCGATGCGATTTCGGGCGTATCATTTTTAGTGCTTAGCGCCTTGAGCGCACAGAAGGAGCCTACGCCGACCGGAGAAACCGCTGCTTCTGAGCCGCCGGTTACCATAACATCGCTGCGGTCGTTAAGGATATTATAAAACGCTTCGCCTATCGAGTGTGTCGCCGAGGCACAGGCGGTAACAACGCAGAAATTCGGCCCTTTAAGGCCGTACATCATTGATACTGTTCCGCTGGCCGCGTTGGCCATAAGTTTAGGTACGGTGAAAGGCGAAACCTGTCGGGGTCCTTTGTTCAGCAGGCGGATATGCTGCTGTTCGATTTCCTGGATGCCGCCGATACCTGTTCCGTAGATAGAGCCGCATCGTTC
>JBAVNP010000068.1:0-8045 GCA_049691175.1 Sedimentisphaerales bacterium | reverse complement strand
GCTTATACATACACGTGACGAAAATACATTCCTTGAAGCGGATAATCACCTTTATGAACTCTTTGAATTTGTCAGCGGTACTCGTTTTGAAGGGAAAACCGAATCTGTTGTCGATGCCGGTTCTGTCCTTGCAAAATTTCACAATTTCCTGCGCGATTTTTCATATCAGCCGATGCCGCTCAAAGGCAGCTTTCACAACTCGCGTGCGGTACGGGGGCATCTAAAAGAAATCAGCTCAGAAAAAAACGGTCAAGCCGACAAATCGCTGCGAAAAACAGCCGAATCGCTGATGACAATGTATAATAATTCAAGTGTAAATATTAATCAGCTCGGTTTCGACGATTGGCCCGACCAGATTGTCCACGGCGACTGGCATCCGGGCAATATGCTGTTTAGCGGCGGTAAAATCGTTGCTGTTGTCGATTTCGATTCGCTGAAGGTTTCCTCCGCACTTACCGACCTTGCCAACGGAGCTTTGCAGTTTTCAATCGTCGGCGGGAGACCCAACCCTGCAGATTGGCCGGACTATCTCGACCAGTCAAAACTCGTGCACTTTATCTATGGTTATTGCGAAGTAAAAAAACTCGAAGACCGAGAACTAAAAACACTGCCTGATTTGATGATTGAAACCCTTATTGCCGAGGCCGTTTTGCCGATAGCAGCAACAGGATTCTTCGTAAATCTTTCGGGAACAGATTTTCTGGCAATGATTCAGCGCAAATGTTCCTGGATTGATAAAAACCGCCGAATTCTTTATGAAGCCATTGAACACAGCCTGAAGGATTTGCATAATGAGCGCTGACAAAATAACCACAAGACAGAAAATTGCTGCCGCCGCGAAAAACCTCTTCAGCACGTATGGATACGGCCAAACCACCATCGACGATATAATAACCGCTGCAGGCATTACCAAAGGCGCTTTTTATCACTATTTCAAAAGCAAAGAAGCTGTTTGCAGCGAGATAATCGAATCGGTGCAGGGCGAATATCAAAATATATTCGAGACACTGCCGAAAGAAGCTAATCCGCTTGAAAAATTAAAGGTTTTAATCAAGCAAATTCTCGAATTAAATAACTCCGGCCAGTGGGTTAACTCCAAACTTATGCTGCGACTCAGCTGTGAAACCCAGCTTGCGCAGACATCTGTAAAGCAAAAACTGGATGCTTTCTGGAAATGGCACAAAGACCAATACCGCCAATTGATAACACAATGCAGAGAACTGAACCTGACAAATAACGAACTTTCCGTGCAGCAGCAGGTTGATTTTATTGTAAACACTTTAGTCGGAAGTATCTGGACAAAGACGGCTTTTGATAAAAACACAGACGAAGAAGTTATAGATTATATTATCGAAAGATTATAAGCTGCTTTTAATCAGCGCACATTTTTCGCAGAGTATCGATTTTAAGCTGCCTTACTGAATCGATTATCATTTCCGCATCTTTTAACTGGGCGGCGGCATAGCTGTTAGTTACGCCAATTACGCACATCCCTGCTTTTTTCGCAGATATAATCCCCCAGTGCGAATCTTCGATAACCACACACTGCCTTGCAGAAATCGGAGAGTCCGAAACAGCATTGAGCTTTTTAAGAGCCTGCAAATAACCTTCGGGGTCCGGCTTGCCTTTTGAAACATCATCAGCAGAAACAATAACATCAAAAGAATTCTCAATAACCGAGCCGGCAAGCATAACTTTTATGTCAGCATCGGTGGCACCGGAGTTGATAGCAATTTTTATATTACTTTTTTTTAGCTCCGCAACCAATTCCACAACGCCGTCAATCAGATGGCCGCTCTGACCGATAAGCTCTTTAAAAACTTCGGCCTTTCGTTCAACAAGATGCTCAATGGACAATCCTTTAAAATCGGTTTTGTATCGTTTTTGAATATCCTCAAAGGCTTCGAAATCGGTAAAGCCGAGATACTCTGAATAATATTCCTCTTTTTTGATTTGAATCCCGAAATCGGCAAGAACTTTGTTGTAGGCTGCGAAATGACACGGTTCGGAATCTGAAATTACTCCGTCAAAATCAAATATTACAGCCTTAAGCACTTTAGTTTCACTCCCCGGGCACAGGACCTGCAAGGGCTTCGTATTGTTCGAATGTTGATCTGTCGCCGCTGATTATCATATCGACAAGAGATTTTATAACAGCGGTATTTTTGGTTATATACCTGCGGGCAATCATTTCCTTGCGTTTTTTCATACTGATTGTTTTATCCTGATCGTTGTTTTCGCCATCGGCAACCTCGACTTGTGAATCAATTTTGCTGCTCGCCTGGCCGCAGAACAGGTAACCTGCGATAATATAAATCGCGGCATCCACAATCGCCCTGCCGTAAAGGTCCATATAGTCAGCCCCTTTGTCTTTGACAAAGACAACGGCCTTAAGCAGCAGCTCTGTATTCTGTTTTAAAATATCGAGCAGGTCTTTGACCTGCGGCTCGTAATCGCCAGCGGCAAGCTCTTCAATATATTTAGCAGCCGTGCCGCTGCATACGCCTCGAACCGCCGCAACTACCTGCAATTGGCTTGTGCCTTCGTAAATTGTGGTAATTCTGGCGTCCCTCGCAAATTTTTCACAGGGATAATCCCTCATAAAGCCGCTGCCGCCGAGAATCTGTATCGCGTTATATGCGACCCTGTTACACATCTCGGAACTTAAATATTTCGTCATCGGCGTAAGCATCCCGGCATAGCGTCCATAGCGTCTTGAAGCTTCTTTTACTTGTTTAAGCTGCTCTTTGTCGGCAGGCGGGTTAAATTCGAGCTTCTTTGCGAAACAGTTATCGCAGTCAACCACCCTGCTTGTTTCATAAAGCAAAGCCCTGGCTGCTTCGACATCTATTTTCATATCAATAACCATATCTCGAACGGCAGGCAGTTTTTCAATCGGGCCGCCAAACTGCTTTCTGCTTGCGGCGTAATCTCTTGCGACCCTGTACGCAGCCTCTGCGATTCCGAGCGATTGGCCGGAGATACCGAGTCTTGCGCCGTTCATAAGACTCATAACATAAGGAGCAAGTCCGCGTTTTCTTTCGCCAATAAGTTCACAAGGCGTATTGTCAAAGAATAACTCGCAGGTCGGCGAACCGTGAATACCGAGTTTATCTTCAATTCTGCGGACGTGAACGGTCGGGCCTCTTTCACAGATAAAAAGGCTTAGCCCAAGTCCGCCGCTCCTGTCCGGCTCGCTGCGCGAAAGAACAAGTAATACATCGCCGCAGCCATTGGTAATGAAGCGTTTTACGCCGTGCAGATACCACTTGCCGTCATCATCCTGAAAGGCTTTCAATTTGCAGCTCTGCAAATCGCTTCCTGCATCTGGCTCAGTCAAAACCATTGCGCCAGTAACCTTGCCCGCCGCAAATTCAGATAAATATTTCTGTTTTATCTCCTCAGAGGCAAAGAAATTGATAGTTTCAGCGATACCCTGAAGGCCGAACAGGTTCATAAGCGAAGCATCGGCACGTGAAACCATTTCGATAGCGATTGAATAAATTATATTGGGGAAATTCAGTCCGCCAAATCTGTGCGGTAAAGTAAAGCCCATTACATTCGCCTTGGCAAGCATATCTAACGATTCTTTTATGCCTTTGGCATAGCTAACGGTGCCGTCTTCGTTGAGTTTGCTGCCCTGCCTGTCAATATCTTCGCTGCGCGGAGCGATAAAATCTCCGCTCAACTGTCCCAGAGACTGGAGCACAAGGTCGTAGTTTTCAATCGCCTCGGCAGAATCCGCCGGAGCATAATCAAATTCCTTTGCGAATTTGAAGCCCTCTTCCATAATCTCGGCAATACTGCCGACATTCATATATCTGAACAAAAATTGAATATCGTCGTTATCTTTGTAAAAATTTGTCATTTCTTAAACTCTCGCTTTTATAGCTTTTATCATCTTCGGAACAACTTCATTAAGGTCGCCGATAATTTTGTAATGAGCAATATCGAATATAGGTGCCTGCGGGTCGTTATTGATAGCGACAATTTTCTGGCTGCTGTTCATTCCTGCCTGATGCTGAATAGCGCCGCTGATACCGACAGCGATATAAAGGCTCGGCCTTACAGTCGTGCCGGTCTGGCCCACCTGATGGTCGTGGTCGATAAATCCCAAGTCAACCGCAGCCCTCGTCGCGCCCGGCGCAGCGCCGAGTGCGTTAGCAAGGTCCCAGATAAGGCGGAAGTTCTCTTTGCTGCCCACGCCCGCCCCGCCGGAGACAACTATCCTCGAAGCCTTAAGGTCAACCTTCTTTTTGCGCTTCTGTTCACTAAGAATTTCCAGCGGCAAATCATCATGCGTTACATGAACCTTCTCGACAATAATCTGACCTTTTCTGGAGGCAACAGGCTCGGGCATCGGCATAACGCCTTCGCGAACAGTCGCCATTTGCGGCCAGCGGTCATAGTTTATAATCGTCGCGATAATATTTCCGCCAAAAGCCGGCCTAATTTGCAGAAGCAGATTCTTATGCACCACGTCTTTATTTTCATGGTCGCCAATCTGCAAATCGGTGCAGTCCGCAGTAAGTCCCGCCCTTGTCACACTTGCTACTCTTGGGGCAAGGTCCCTGCCGCAGGGACTTGCACCGTAAATCATTATTTGCGGCTCGTATTTGTGGACAAGGTCATAAATTACCCTGGCGTAACTGTTGGCCTGGTAATGCTCAAGCAGCGGATTCTCAAGGACATAAACCTTATCTGCTCCATAGTGGCAGATTTTTTCAGCAAGAGCTTTTATCTCATCGCCGATAAGCACTGCCGCAGCTTTAACGCCGAGACTATCGGCAAGCATTCTTGCCCTCCCAAGGAGTTCAAGACCGATATCTTCAAGCTTGCCGTCGTGCTGCTCGACAAAAACCCAGACTTCTCCATTTCTATTGACTGAAATCATAGACCATCCTGATTCTAACTTATGGTTTTATCCTTTATCAGTTCGTGAATCATATCCGCAACGCCCTGCTCGGTCGGCTCAACCATTTTGCTTTCGCGGGCAGTCAGGACAACGCTCTGAATGCGATGTACTTTTGTCGGTGAACCGTCCCTTCCACACCACTGTAAATCCGCTTTAAGATAATCAAGGTCCCATTGCTTTATCAAAAGGCCTTTTTCCTGGAGATCATCCATCTTCATTTTTGCAAGCTGCTTGACCTCATTATCATTCGCGCCGGCGTTATCCTGTTTGACCTGCATTTCTATTTCAATCGGCGTTCGTGCCTTTTTGTATTTCATCAGTTTTTTTGCAACAGAAACGCGAGGCTCATTCGCTTCGCCAATGACGGTAAGCAGCACAGGCAGCCTGCATTTTACCTCCTGCCAGCCGTTACCGACATTGCGCTTCGCAACTATAGTGCGGTCTTCAAGACTGATAAGCTCTTCGAGGTAAGTAATCTGCGGGACGCCAAGTTTTTCAGCAAGCTGAGGTCCAACCTGAGCGGTATCGCCGTCAATAGCCTGTCTGCCGCACAGGACAATATCATAATCGAGTTTTTTAACGGCACAACTCAGGATATAACCTGTGGCAAGTGTATCGCTGGCGGCACAGCGCCTATCGGTTATAAGTATTGCCTCGTCGGCGCCTCGATATAATGATTCCCGCAGAATTGCGCTTGCGGCAGGCAGTCCCATCGTTATCGCAGTAACTTTGCCGCCGAATTTGTCCTTTATCTGCAGCGCCAGTTCGAGAGCGTTAAGGTCTTCCGGATTAAAAATCGCCGGCAGAGCGCCTCGATTGACGGTGCCGTCGTCATTCATTGCTTCGCCTGTAATTCTCTTGGTGTCCGGCACCTGCTTTATCGGTACTACGCAGTTATAAGCCAATCTGACCTCCATATATCGGGAATTTAAAATGTTATAAAGACTAGTTAGTTTAGCCAAATTTGAGGACAAGTCAACCCTAAAGTGGGCTTTTCGCGGGATATTTAGCTGCTTTTCAATTGCCGTTATTCGGAAAGTTTTTGCTCCAGCTGATTTTATTCTTTTTCTGCTACGTATTCGGATTCTTGAATAAGGGATTTCTTGTCCAGTTCTGTCACTAAGGCAAACCACTTTACCGGTCTTGAGGAGAATTTTTCATCGGCTCAAATCTCCCAGGAAAGTTGGGGTCCATTTCCTTAGGTGGACTTTTTAACCAAGTAGGAGCAGGCCAACTCGGATCCGCTTTGGATAATTCTGCAAATAAATCCCATTTCTTAAAAACATTTAATAAATCCGCGGATTCCCACCAAAATCCATAAACAAATTCATCATTCCAGCCAATACGCATAGTATAAATCACTTTCGAGGTCTCGAAAACCAAAGCTTCCCTGTTTTCATTTTTGCGAGTTGACTTGTCTTTTTTGAATCTTTCTTCATCATATTCAAGTTGATTTGCCTGGCGAATACATAGTTTAATAACCTCAACTTTTTTAGGATCATTGATATAATATTCATAACCATAAAATGGTAATCTTCCACTCTTTTCGGGATTTGAGACGTAAGTATCAATATAAACTTTGGTCAATTTAAGTTTACAGAATTCTGGGAAATTATCTTTTGTTAATTCGATTTTCTTCTTCGGTTTACATCCGCTAATAACAATAAAAACAGCAAATAAACAAATTATTAAAAATATTTTTTTCATTTTTTTATCCTTTCTGTAATTTAGTCTCAGAATTTGAGGTAATATATATCTGCAGCGCCTCTCCAGCGATAATATCTCATTACATCATCAGTAGCAATTAATATTGCCTCGTCCAAAGCCTCCTTTGCTGTATAGCCATTAGTTAGCTCACGCCAGAAAACATTAAAAAATCTGGAGTAGTAAGGATACATACCGCCTTTTATTATAACATCGCCGCCGCCTAATATCATCTGTGCATTAGTAATTACATTCAGCCCGGAACACATATCGCTATAAGGATAGTCCGGATGTGCATTGATGTGGTTAGCCAGCTCGTAATCATAAACCCAATTTTCATAATGAGGTAATCCATCACCATCAATAGTTACTACATTACGAAGAGCATAACATGATTCAAGAACAACAAATCTAAGTTGGCCCTCTGCAAATGGGAGTTCATTAAAGTAATGCGCCTTTTCCAAATTAGCTGATAGCCACTCATAACCAGAAGGCACTGAAAGTCCTTTATCAGTCCATTTTCTGGAATTAAAAGCGACCCAAACTCCGTCATTAAATAACAACGCAGTTCTTCGGACACGAAATCCATATGGTCCTACGAGATAGTTCCCATGAGCATAGAAATGTGCATATTTAATATTTTTGTACTTTCTAAACACTCGATTAAGCATACCATGGCGGACTTGATTATTTGTTCCATATCCTAAAAGAAGTATTGGTTTTACACCAGTTCCTTCCCACATCTGATAGGTAAACCGGCAGGTTCCGGTATCTAATTCATTTGTTCCTTCTTTCATTCCATCTTCCATCATACACAATATCAATCCAGCAGCCGCATAAGAGGGAGGGCCGTCAAGAGCCAAGATGCTGAATTCACCAGATGCAAAACCTGATGAACTAAGCATTGGTTTTGTGAATAATGAATTTTGTGAGAATGATTTAAAAACAGTTGGTGCATAGCTGTAAGAGACTTTATAACTAACCCCACCTTCTGAAAATTTATTAGAATCTACTGTTGCTATAAAGTCGTCTGTATATGTATTTGACCACAAAGTCTGTCCATCAATATCTTTAATAGCAATAGTTGCGGAATACCCTGCGTCTAATTTTCCTGTAATAGGAAATTTTTTGCTGGGATTAAATAATTCAGAAAAGCCCACATCATAAAGCGGTGAATTAAATAAAACATTCTGGTCTGCAGTCAGATACTCATTTCCATCTGCTGTCTTAATAACTGCTCTCAAATAATGAGTTCCTCTTGAATACCTCGTCTTGTCAATTGTCAAAGTTGGACTCTCTTCAGAATCCCTTGAAGCAATATATTCTCCATCAAGGAAAAAAGCATAATATGCAACATTCGGACCTTGAATACTCTGGCAGGTAACAGTCAATAAATTCTCATTATCATCTATTACCAGATCTACGC
>JBAVNP010000067.1:0-10773 GCA_049691175.1 Sedimentisphaerales bacterium | reverse complement strand
AGGTATCATAGCCGCCAAAAACTTCGTCGCCGGCGTCTCCGGACAGGGCGACAGTTACTTTTTGGCGGGTTATTTTGGATAGCAGATATGTCGGCAATAAGGAAGAATCCCCAAACGGCTCGTCCATATTATCCAAAATGAATTTAAGAACGTTTTCATCAACCTCCATATATTCATAATGATGTTGGGTATGTATATACTCTGAAACAAGTATTGAGTATTTCAATTCGTCATATGATTCATCTTTAAAGCCGATGGAGAAAGTGTCAAAAGCTTTGTGTCTTTGACTGATAATTGCGGAAATCAGGGAAGAGTCTATCCCGCCGGACAGAAAACTTCCCACCGGCACATCCGCTACGAGTCTTTCCTCGACCGCTTCGGTTAGCGTATTTTCCAGCGATTCGAACCTTTGCGCCAGCGGTATTGTCTGATGGCGGGCTATATCCTCTTCGAGATGATAATATTTTTCAATACGGATTTTCTTCTGATTTAAGTCAAAAAACAGATTTTCTGAAGGCCTGAGCTTGAAACAATTTTCAAATATTGTCAGGTTATCTCCTATATATTTCTGATAAAAGAAGAAATTGACGGCTTTGGTATCTATTTTGAGATTTATATTATGAGATGTTATTGCCTTCAGTTCCGAAGCGAAAATAAATTTGCTGCCGTCAAAGTAATAATATAAGGGCTTAATTCCGAATCGGTCCCTTGAGAGGAAAAGAATATTTTTCTTTTTATCATAAATACAAAACGCCCACATACCGTCGAACTTTTCCGCACACGCCGGCCCCCAGCAATGATAGCTATGTAATAAAACTTCCGTATCTGTGCCGGAGTTAAACCGATAGCCTTTGGATTCTAATTGTTTTTTTAATTCCTTGAAATTATATATTTCCCCATTATAGACAATCACAAGGTTTTCAGATTCCATAGGCTGATGACCTTTAGGTGAAAGGTCGAGAATGGATAATCTTGTATGACCCAATGAAATATTTGCGTCTAAGTAAATGCCCCGGTCGTCCGGCCCTCTGTGGCGCAGGATATCAGCCATCTTTTCGACGGCCTCCTTGCTTGTCCAGTTAAAGCCGGCTATTCCGCACATATCTTTGCCGTGTAAATCATATCGAGAGTTTTATTTTCAAAACCTTTTTTTATTATATATCTTATGACTTTTTCAAGTCTGCGAAGAAAAAGTTTTTGTTCAAACTTTGTTCGCACAAACGGCGTCTTGCCGGGTATTATCTCCATTGAATGGAACATCATATTTAAAACAGGATTTTCAAAATTGGCGAGAAATTCGTTTACGAGTAGTTTCATCTCGAAAGCAGTCATATGAGTTGGTCTTAGCCACCGATAAAACATCCATTTATTAGGCAGGAAAGGAAACCGTTTTTTAGAGATTGTAATCGGCACTTCAAGGATTTTAGTATTGCCTGGTTTATACATATTCTCGTCGCTGATAAAATAGGGCTGTTTCGGTGCGGCTGAATGGTCGGGTCCGCCGGCATAAGACCAGTTTGTATTTGGCGTAACGGAACTATCAACTTTATAACCCAGTTTTTCAAGAGATTTTATCGTATCCAAATCCGCTCCATATCTTGCCGCCCTGTAAGAAGTCGGCTGAATATTCAGCTTCTGCTTTATTAAACCGGTAAGATTTTTTATTTTTTCATATTCTATTGTCTCGCTGTAAGCAAAACAGGGGAATTCATTACTTGTGGTTCCGTCTGCCTGATTATATTTTATCTGCGGTTCTATATATTCCGAATGTAAATGTGCGCCTATCTCTGCCCCTGATTTGATTTCGTTCCTCAGCACCTGGCAGCATTGCTCATTATTAATTACTTCCGGAGAAGCGAAATATACCGGCTTGATGTTATATGTATTCCATATAGGCCGTAATATATCAGGGATACCTGATAGAACAGACTCAAATAACAACGGCTGCGACCTTTTCCAGTGAATATCGCAGTCCGGTTCGGTATCGATTGTTATGCAAAATGCTTTCACGATAAAATTTTCTGGTATAATTTCAGGTAAGCTTGCGAAATAGATTTCCAGGTAAAGTTTTCAGAGTGTTTTCTCGCCGCGTCGGACATCGACTTTAACTTTTCGGCATTCGTAACCAGTTCTGATATTGCCTTTGCGATTCCGTTCGCTGTTTCATCTTTAACTATTACGCCGTTTTCCTTTATTAGTTCGTCAATACCTTCGCAGGGAGTCGTTATAATCGGCAACCCGCAGGCCATTGCTTCAAGCATAGCGTTGCTCATTCCTTCCTGCATCGTTGCGCTGATATACAAATCGCTGTTTTGATAAAATTGAGGCATTTGTTCCGAATCCGCAATACCCCTGAATTCTATAAAATCTGCAAGATTTTTTTGAGCAGCAAGTTTTTCGAGAGAATCCTTAAAAGCGCCTCCGCCGACAATCAGCAGCTTAATATTTTTGCCCTGCTCGACAAGAATTTTGACCGTGTCGATTAGAATATCAACTCTTTTGGTAATGCTCAACCTTCCAACGGTAATGAGCTTGATTACGTCAGATTTTTTTGCCCTGTTTTCCGGCAGGGGATGGAATTTCTCTATATTGACGCCGTTGGGTATAACATCTATTTTCACCTGCGGGTAAAATCTTAATGCCCGCTGTTTCAGACCCTCGCTGTTTGCTATCAGGGTATGGGCGTTTTTCCAAATCGCCTTAAATACGATTCCCAGCAGCTTGTATTCAAATGCGAATCTTAAATTTTTACCGGGAACATCTGAGCCTCTCAATGAAATAATATATGGTATTTTATTTCTGCTTCTATAGCAAAACCAGCCTGTTGGAAATCCGAAAAATGAATGAACAAGGTCGTATTTCCTGTTCTTAATCATTTTCTTATAATAAGGACCAGCCTTGACAATCCACTCAAGAATTTCAGTTTTCCTCCAGAAGTGCAGGTTCTTTTTGTGAACGCCGACTTTATGGATGTTTATATTATCGGAGAACCTGATAATCTGATTTTCCGGCCCAGGTGCCGATGTCAATACATCGATGCTCAGGTCATTTCGTTTTGAATATTCCTTGAGAATATTCAGATGCACCTTGCCTGCGCCGCCTCCGATGGGAGGAAATTCGTAGTTTAACATTAAGATATTCATCCCGTTAGAAATCCTTTTTTCAGTGTTTTTAATCCCGTTAAAATTTTCTTTTCGTTTTCTCTGTAATTTCTAACGGGATTCATTTATTCTTCAGCTTAAAAACAACACAATCGCCGAACATCTGAGCTATATCGTAATTTTCTCTTATGAACTTTCTGAATTTGCCCATTATTTCGAATCTTCTCGCCTCGTCGTCTCCGAATCTCTTACGAGTCATCTGCCCCCATTGTTTTTCAAATTCCTCTACTGTCTGCGGGTCAGTCGGCAGAAACTGCGGCTGTCTCTGACTGGAATAACCTATAATTGGCCAAAGCTCAAATTTAGGCCGGTCAAGGGGCAGGTGCTGCTTTCTGCTGTCAACGATATATTTAGGCATTTCTTTAGTGAAACAGCCGAGCAGATCGTCAACTATCTGTTCGAGTTGCTGGGGGGGTCTGGCGTGCATTTCACTCTCAAAGGCGAGAGGAGAGGGGCAGAACCTCTGAGCTGAAAGGTATATGCCTGGCACCCAGCCCCAGACGTAAATTTTATCGCTTGGTTGTGTATGGCTGCGTATATACTCTCCTGTAATTTCCCACGATCCTTTCCAGCCATTGTACCTGCGGTGTTTGATTTCATTCCATCGCTGAACGTAACCGTTTCGCTTTTCAGGATATTTCACGCCTGAATATGGACTTCTTGGCAGCCCAAAAAATATATGCCAGCACATAATTATCATCAGGATAAAGCCGGCAATTCCTGTAATAACCCATTTGGTTTTGGCGACAGCTTTGGTAAGCTTATCTCGCCAGACGGCTGCGAGGTAACCGCCCGTCATTGCACTGGAAGTGGTCAATGGCAGATAATACTGCTCATAAGAAGCCGGGCTTACCCAGACGAACGTCATATCAAGAATCCACCAAACGGCAAACAGCAGAACAAACCGGTCATAATCGCATCTGTCGGAATCAGGCAGTAATTTTCCTGACAGTTTGAGAATTATTTTCCAGAATCTTGCGATGATTGAGCCGGCGGCCAGCGAAACAGGCAGACACAGTGCAAGGTAGAATCTTAGCACTTTCGGCCACTGCTCGGAAAAAGGAAGCGTCGCTCTTAGTGATGAAACATAACTGCTTGTCTGTGGCGATGCCTGGTGACTGGGTAGAAATCCTGCAACGGTCTCCCAGATGAATGAATATGGTAATGACACTTGAACCTTCCATCCTATCATCCAGACATACAACGGCGCCATTGCCGCAATAGCGCCTGCCAGCAGCAATGCAATGTCAATGCCTGTTTGTTTCCATGTTCTGTGTTTAAATATCGGCTGAAGTATTACGAATAATCCGATTGCTCCTATCGCAGACGAGCCTGTCTCTTTAAAAAGGGGAGCCCAACTAACAATCGCGCCGGCCAGCAGGCTGTACCACCAGCCTCCGCCTGATTGTCTTAACGCAAACAGGCTTATCGCTGTTGCCATACACGCTATCATATATTGCTCTTTGACGTTGCCGAACTTGGCGATAAAGGGGGCTGAGATGTAAATCGAAGCTATGATTACGCTGACAGCCGCCGGCAGTTTACCCATCAATTTTCTGATGGCAATATACATTGCTGCCAATGCGCCGGCCTGCATAATTGTTTGAAGCAGCTTCGGTCCGAATTCACTGAATCCAAACAGCCGGACCCCTAACATATTGACCAATAATGTTCCCAGTGCCGCACTTGGTTTTTCATCAATCCCGATTTTTGCCCCGTTGAGAATATGTTGTGCGGAATAAACGTTGGCGGCGCTGTCGAATGGGTCAGGATAATTGAACTCAAAATAACGTCCCAGTGCGAATGGTATTCCTGCCAGAATTACAACCAGGACAATAGCAGTCAGCCCGGAACTGGTTTTGCCTGTTGCTGCAGCCGGTTTTTTATCTTTACGCACCGGTCTGCCCGGCTGCCTGCTCTTTGCAGGAACCATCGTCATTTACTGTCTCCGCGTGGTGATTCGAGGATTTTGCGAATCACGTATATCGGCCGTTTCTGGGATTCGTGATAGGTTCTCACAATCATTTCCGCAAGCAGGCCCATAAGTATAAGCTGAATAGTCGTGATTAACAGGATTGCTGAAAGGAGCAAAAGGGGATTGCGGTTCATCGCAAGATGTTCGGAGCTTATATATTTCAGATACAATACAACAAGACCGCATAAGACAGCGGTAAAACCGCTTAAAATACCCAGACCGCCGAAGATATATATAGGCTTTGTGGCGTAAGAGCCCAGAAATTTGACCGTCATAAGGTCAAGAAAAACCTTTATTGTTCTTTCAAGGCCGTATTTTGCGACGCCCGTGACTCTCGGCCGATGGTTTACGACCATTTCCGTGATTTTCGCCCCCGACCAGCTCGCGATCGCAGGTATAAATCTATGCATCTCGCCGTATAAATTAATCGTTTCGAGCACCTCGCGTTTATATGCCTTCAAACTGCAGCCGTAATCGTGAAGTTTGACGCCGGTCATTTGCCCGATTAGCCAATTAGCCATCATTGACGGGATTTTTCTGCTGACTGTTTTGTCTTTCCGGTCTTTTCGCCAGCCGCTTACTATGTCATAGCCTTCTTTTAATTTCTCGACTAATGCCGGGATATCCGCGGGGTCGTTTTGGCCGTCCGCATCGAGCGGAACTATAACGTCAGCTTTTGCGTAATTGAAGCCTGCGCTCATCGCGGCAGTCTGGCCGAAGTTTCGGCGAAACATTATTGCTCTTACCCTTGTATCTTTAAGGTGTATATTCTCAAGAACCTTGCAGCTGTCGTCTGTGCTCCCATCGTCTATAAATATTACCTCGAATGAATATTTATTCTGCAGGGCAGTTATAACCTGCTGATATATGTTTTCCAGATTCTCCTGTTCATTAAAAACAGGAATAACTACCGATATATCAAGATCTTTATCCATTCAATTCTCGTATTAAAAAATGGTTTCCAAAAATTGGATTATATCAAAATTTTTTAGGCAAAGATACCAAATCCTTCGATAGGTTATACGCCTGTTTGGTTTTCCCTTAACTCCTTATCGCAAAAGTACTTATGCCTGTTTTGAAATAGCGATATCAGACACAGGATATCAAAAGAGCGCCAATAAGCATATAGATTATCGACAAAAACCGCAGAATCATATTATTTTTTGCTGCGAACCATTCGGCCATAGCTCTGGCTTTTTTGGGGCTAATTACTATAAAAACAGCGCCGCCGAGGGCCAGAATTCCGAACAGGATTATCACCCAAGGTATTTTACATCCTGAAGCGCCGAAGAGAAAAATAGCTGCAAATACCGCCTTGATAATCGCGGCTATGTAGATTCTGCTGCCCTTGGTGAAAATCTCAATGTACTTTTTCAGGAAGTCCGGCCGGAACAAAAGCACTATGCCGTCGAGAATGATAAGAATTGCAACAATTTTCAGCAGCCAGTTCATAAGTTACCTCCGTGCTAAAAAATATCTTTAAAAAATTAATTTTCCCCAACCACTTCAAGCAAAGTGGAATCTATTTCAAGGCACGTTGCCTTGCCGAGTATATCAACCTGAAGAATGAGTCTTGTTTTATTCTGGTCTCTGACGACTAATCCTTCTGTTCCCATAAGAGCTCCTGCGATAACCTTGCATCGCTGTCCCGCCTTGATGTAAGCGTATGGTGCGAGATTTATCCCGCTTGTAAGAGCTTTTTCGATCGGCAAAAGTTCTGTTATCAGATGCTGCTGGTCTTTCACTTCCAGAAGGCCGGCAACACGGTTTGTCTTGAGCGCTTCCAGTCTGTCGGATTCAGTCCCGCAGAAAAAAATATATCCGCTGAACAGCGGAAGCATCGAACGGAATACTCTGCGGCTTTTTCTGTAAACTTTCTCAGTCAGAGGCAGGAAATAGCTGATATTTTTCTTCTGCATTTGCCAGGCAAGGGCCTTTTCATTCCTGCTTTTGGTATGCGCAACCCACCAGGTGCCCTGAAAGTCTTTTATGCTCGACTCAGCAGGCCAAACAATCGGCGGATTTTCTTCGGGTTTAAGCATAAGGATATTGTATTAGAGATTATTACAACTGTCAACGCTTTCGATTTGAGCAGGCTGTCATTCCCGCGCAGGCGGGAATCCAGATATTAGAATTCATCTGCAAGGTTAAACCAATTTGGATTTCCCTTTTCAATCAGGTTAAGTTTCCATTGTCTATTCCATTTTTTAATTTGTTTTTCTCGCTTAATTGCCTTCATTGGACTGTCGTGTCTTTCGTAATATACAAGTATATGCACGTTATACTTTTGAGTAAAACCCCGGATTGAATTATTTTTATGCTCATAAAGCCTTCTCTTGAGATTATTGGTTACTCCTGTATAAAGTGTGCCGTTGCGTTTGCTTGCGAGGATATAAACATAATAAGATTTCATATCGTTAAATGTATATTTCCGTGCGAATTATCTAAGAGAATATATTCTTGATATCATTGATATCCAACCCTGCCTCTTTGGCTAATTTCAATAGCATTATTAACAACTGTGTTACGCTTTGAATTGATGGAAGAGTTTGTTTTAATTTTTCGAGAAATGTTTTTTCTTTACTGCCATCTTTGGTTTCATGAATTTTCTCATCTATCTTGCTCTGTATTTCAAGCAACATTTGAACTTGTAATGATTGATTCTGATTTTGTTGCTGATTTATTATTGTTGTTGGCATACCGGCAAAAGGAGCCGGTTCATCAGAAAAGTATTCACCATGAAGTCTTGCAATTAGCCCTCCCAACTTTGTCTGATAAGTACTCCTGTCTGTAGAATGGCTGTTGGCTATAAGATTAATTCTGAATCTACTGTAATCAAGGCCTGATATTTTATTTAACTCCTCAACGACTTTGTTATATTGTTCCCATATCTGAGCGTCGTTGAAATAGGTTATTTTTTCGGAAAAAGTTTTAACTTGAGCTAAATAGCCCTGTAACTCAGAATATAAAGGTCTTATTTGTTCTTTCGTTGCCATAATTTAATCTCCTGGATTCCCGCCTACGCGGGAATGACACTTTAGTATTAGTATTAAACCGTAGTCAAAAGGTATTCGGTAAAACTGTCAAAAAGCATTTGGCCTTCCAATGCTGCCGGAAGCAGGATTGTCTGGCCCTTTGAAAAATCACCTGCCTGCGAATCGCCTGATTTTATTCGTCCGCTTCCCTTGATAATTATAACTACTTTCATTATTCCTTCGGAAATTTGACTTGTTGCCCCGGCTTGTGCCGTGATTTTATCAACCTTGAAAAATTCAGTATCAACAAGTCTGCCGCCGGTTGTTACGGGTAGCTCGTCTGGTCTCTGGTCGAAGTGAATACTCTCAAGAGCCTCTTCGATGTGCAGCTGCCGGGGTTTTCCGTTTTGCAGTCTGTTCCAGTCGAATACCCGAAATGTCGTATCGGATGGCGTCTGAATTTCAGCTATTAAAATTCCTGCGCCTATGGCGTGAACAGTGCCGGCTGGCAAAAAATGGCATTGACCGGGTTTTACAGACACTTTATTAAGAAGCTCGGCACAACTGCCTGCTTTTATAGATGCGGCAAACTCCTCTTTTGTTGTGCTTGTTTTTAAGCCTTTGTAAATACAACTGTCAGGTTCGGCATCTATTATATACCAGCATTCGGTTTTGGGGCTGCCTGTTTTGAGTTTTTTTACTGTTTTTTTGTCTGGATGAACCTGAACGCTTAAAACATCGGCGGCATCTATAAACTTTATGAGCAGACCGAAAGGCGGCCGATAATCTTTTTTTCCTGTAATTTCCTGTGAATACTTCTGTAAAACTTCTGCGATTGTTTTACCGGCAAATTCACCGTTGGTAATAACAGATTTATCATTCGGCAAATCAGCAAGTTCCCAGCTTTCGCCGATTTTCTTGCCGGCGGGAGTGTCTTTGCCGAAGAATTTTTGCAGCTTGTCATCGCCCCAGATGAGCTCTTTATAAATCGGTTTGAATTTTAGTGGATAAAGATTCATTTTTTTCTACACAAACAGCAATAAACTCAATGCCATTACAACCATACCCGCGATGAAACCATAAACGGCATAGTGATGTTTGCCGTATTTTTCCGCTGCCGGCAAAAGCTCATCGATGGAAATAAATACCATTATTCCGCCTGTGGCAGCAAATATGGCATTGCACATAATAGTACTTTGAGTTTTAAGGAGGATAAAGTATCCTATCACGGCCCCGGCAGGTTCGGCAAGGCCTGAAAGAAAAGAAAACCAGAATGCCTTTTTTCTGTTGCCTGTCGCGTAATACAGCGGTATTGAAACCGCAATCCCTTCCGGTATATTATGAATAGCTATGGCAATGGCAATCGGTATGCCGATCCGCAGGTTTATAAGGGAGGAGGCAAAAGTCGCAAGGCCTTCGGGGAAGTTGTGTATCGCGACCGCAATGGCAGTAAATAATCCAGTGCGATACAGACCGCGATATTCCGTCGTTGCTGCACCGGGATAATCGCTTATTTCGGTGCTTCGTAATTCATGCGGGTTATCCACTGCCGGGATTAGTTTATCAATGACTGACATTATAAAAACACCGGCAAAAAAAGCTCCGACTGTTGCCCAGCAGCCTTTTACTGGTCCCAGTTCGGCAATCATATCGGTTTTTGCCTGTGCAAATATATCAACCAGAGAGACATAAATCATAACACCTGCCGAAAAACCCAGCGATGTCGAGAGAAATCTGGTGCTGGTCCTTTTGGCAAAAAAGGCGGTTGCGCTTCCAATGCCGGTTGAAAGTCCCGCAAACAGTGTTAGGCCGAATGCTGCTGGAACATTTTGTAATATCATAATTACCTGCTATTCTTTGGTTATATAATCAATTATGCCGTCCGTGATTGCCTGTGCAAGCTGCCTTTGTTTGGCGGTATTTTTAAGCTGTTTTGCTTCCCAGTAGTTTGACAAATACCCAAGCTCAACCAAAACGGCAGGGCAGCTTGTATGCGTCAGAACCCTGTAATCGGCTCTGCTGACGCCATTGCCATTTATATTGGTTTGAGCCATTCGGCGGTCTATCGCATTGGCGAGCTTTAATGATTCCGATGAGCCATTTCTCCTGATATAAACGGTAAACCCGTTTTTATTGCTTTTTTCTGAAGAATCTGCGTGAATGCTCACAAATACATCCGCCCAGTTGCGATTGGCAATATCGGCGCGTTCTTCGAGTTCGATGAACTCATCATTATTGCGGGTCATTACGACTTTCAATCCTTTGTCGCGTAATATCTGTGCAATCTGCAAAGCGACATCGAGATTAACGGTTTTTTCCTCATAACCGTAGGTACTGGTTGCGCCGGGGTCTTTCCCGCCGTGACCGGGGTCAATTACGACAGTTTTCCCTGAAAGATTTGCAAATGGTTTCTTTGCCGGTTTTTGAGCTTTCGGCACAATCATCGCAGGTTTTTCTATAGCCGGTTTTCCAAGTTTGCTTTTTATTTCGTCTTCGAGAGACTCGCGGACATTAAGCAAATCATCGACAACCTTTGTTTTTCCAAGTGGTGAAAGATAATCGTTGTTTACAAAGACCTGGTCCTGTTTTGTAAGGATGGTTACCGTATTAGTGCTGTCATGGAAAGTAATTTTTTCTTTGCTTGTCAGCGATGCCGTCATTC
>JBAVNP010000066.1:0-5508 GCA_049691175.1 Sedimentisphaerales bacterium | reverse complement strand
CGTCTTTGCTGATACGCTGGAAATCCTTTATTTTGCTTTTTATTTCCGTATTCCAATAATCATCATAATCTAACATTTTCGGATTGAGGTCTTTTGATAGTAACGGCCCGCTTGTATTAAGAACTTTACCCCCGCGAGATTTACCCCGTGAGATGCGTCAATTAGCTGCTTGAGAACGCTTTAGCTATCTAACTGGGGTTGCGAATATATCCCCGGATTTTTTGTGCCGATATAGTACTTTCATTTTTTTGTTAAGACCACAAACTTCATACCTCTTTGGTTGATGGCGGCGAGAAAGGCTAATTCTTTTTTAAAAGAAATAAAAATTCCTTGTTCGGTTCTTCCGTTTCCTTTATCCAATCATTAGTCCATCGCATTGTTGCCATTACGTTTTTTTTGTAATCTACTTTTTCAATTTCAATTATTTCACCAGAAGAATTTAAAACATCAACTAGCTCATCCGCTGTGGCTCTACCACCCGAACTATATGATAAAATAATATAGGTGGCATCAATACTTCTTATCAATTTATCAATTGCTTCCACAACAATAAACTTCCCCGATACTCCTCTTCTGAACTCTTCAAAGACAGAAGCGGATACTGTGTCTGATGAATCAACACGTCTCTTTGCTTTACCAAATATATCTGGTTTGTCATTCAGACATATGGATGTCCATAAGTGATAATATGCTTGATATCGAACTCGTGAAGGCGGCATTTTCTCGTTGTTTGAACCGTATGGTGGGTCTAAATAGGCCAAATCGCATGAGATCTTTTCAATTGATTTGAATATATCACCTTGTACTACCTCATGTTCATTATCATTTATACATATATTGGGACAACGTAAGTACATAGTCTTATAAGATCGCGGTGACCAATCATTCAAATATGCGGCGAAATGTCCTAATGTGCTATCAACTTCGTCCATAGCAAGGATTAAAGCCGTAATTAAAACTGTTTTTTCTACAAAAGGAATATTTAATTCATCTATGGCATCTCGAATTGCATCAAGCTTTCTCGTATTGTGTATTTGCCAAGGTTTTTTTAGGCCATCAGATGAAATACACTTTGTAATACCTCCAACTGCTTCTCCACCATAATTTTCTGTAAACCATCCATCTTTGCCTGGCAAATTGTTTAGGTATTCAAAGTATTCTTCATAGTACTTTTTAGTTTGTGTATTTTTTAAGTAACAATTACCTATGTAATATGAATATGCAGAAATATCATTGGCTATTACTCGATAACCACTCTGGGCAAGAGCTTGACTTACTCTTGTTGAACCAGAGAAGCCATCGAACACAGTTTGAGGGCTTAGTTTTTTAACAAGACCAAGTATATATGGCAACAGCTTCAATTTGGAGCCAGTATATTTTATTCCTTCTGTAACAGGAACAACAGTTTTGATTTTATCCGAAAATAATGTAAGCTGCATTTATCTATCCAAGTTAGATGATGTTTTTTGTAAATCTATATCTTCTTTTAATTTTGCTAATGCGTATTTATGTCCTTGTTGTGTTGAAATGAGGGCATGGGAAAAAAGTTCCACCAAAAGCAAGTTGTCAGAATAATCAATCCAACCACCTGTAGCACTTGTAAAGTATTTAGTAGCATTCTTTGTATTGGTCCAGAGGCCACGTTGAAGTGCATTTGCCGCAGCTCCACCATATCTTACTTCACAAATATAATCACCATCTTTGTCATGAAACCTGTATATAGGGTGCATTCTGCCACTACCTTCTTCTATAAGTACAATTTTTGTGGTATTATTTTTTGCCATGTCAAAATCGAAAACCATAATATTGCATCTTTTATTTTTTTCATCATATATCAATGGCAAAACATGTATATTATTAAATTCTGACATTTCTTCTGAACCAAATATAGTTTCAATTTCACTTTTCTCTATAATTTCATCACCTTTGTTCGACAAAAAGGAAAACATCTTTGACTTTTTATCTGTTGAAAGTTGCAAAGGCCCATCGCCATAGGCTTTTAAACTTATGGAAAAACCAACTTTATTAATTTCATCTATGATAGTAATATCTTCTTCGTGTTCTTTGGCCCTATATAAATCTTTCCCTACATGTTTTGATTTAAAATCATACATAAATTGATTGATGAACTCGGATATACCTATTTCTGCCAAATCACCATGCGTTTTGTTGCCAATCAAACGCATAGTAAATATATTGCTTAACGTTGTTTTTATTAAATGAGGATTCTTACTTATAAGATGCGTTAGTCTAGCCACAAAATTTTTGAATGCTTCGTGCGATGTCATTTTATTCACTCCATTTTATGGCATTCTATCTTTTATGCAATTCACCATTATGCTAATTGCATTCATAATATCAAACTAATAAGGCACATGCAAAGTCAAACTGTCCAGATTCCTCAATTATTCACTTTTCACTGTTCACTTCCTGCGAAATCATTCTCTACCATTCTCTACGCTTTTTATCTCTTTGTCAATCCCGCACCAAATTTATTATTCTTTACTCGCTGCGGCGGTCAAAGTTTAATTATTCATAGGCTTTTGGTACTTGGTGCTTGGAATTTGTTTAGGATTCTTGTCCGTCCGTAGCTTTAGCGAAGGAGGATAGATATTAGGATTTTTCTCCTCTAACCCCTTATAAATCAAATGCTTTATCCCAAATATATCAGTCCAATCTGCGGTTAAAAGGAATGCTTTAAGCCCACCCCTAGAGAGTTTACCCCGTGAGATGTCCGCCCACAGGCGAGACTTATCTCATCGGGGTGTTTTGTTTCAACTCCATTAGGAGTCCCTAGGACAAAGGCTTTTTTTGCTTTAAGGCGCAATTGCGCAGCGGTAAAAAATTCAATTACAGACCCGTTGAAGTTTGACTTCAAAAAGGGTCTGTTTGAATTTTACTGTGTTCGCAGAACACCGCCTTAAAGCAAATATACCGTGTAAATCTGTGTTAATCTGTGTCTGAAAAATTCGTGTTCACTCGTGGTTAATTAAAAATCCGTGTAACCTTGCCCGCCTCTGGCGGACAGGGCGGCGTTTCCGCCGTTTTTCCGTAATCTTCTTTCTTCAATCTTAAATCTTCAATTAAAAATTATGTAATCTCTCTTCACCTTTGCTTGATAGTTATCAAGCATCATTTTTCACCCTAAAAACCCCAAAGACCTCTAAAAAATCATACCTTTTTTCAAAAATTTCCGCCCCCGGCGGTATTTTCATGACGTTTATTGCTTTAAGGCTTATTGCTTCGACTTTGCTGATATAATCGGCAAAAATTCAGATTTTGAAACCTCGTGGGAAACTTGTTTACCAAAGAGGTTAGAAATTTGAATTTAAGCTGTTCCGCAGAGTTGCTTAGTTGAAGCAATTCTCTGTGTTTCTTCGTGTCGGAGCCTGCCCCCGCGCAGGCGGGGGTGGTAAAAAAATCCGAGTAATCCGTGAAATCTGTGGTTAAAAACTCCTCACTTTTAGTTTTTCACTTTTAACTGTTCACTGCCTAAAGTTTCTTTATTTGCCGCCCCTCGCCGCAGTTTGGACATCACGCTCGTATCGATAAACATACTCGTCAGTCTCTTGCGCAGTTCTTCCTCGGTTACAGGCCGTTCGAGTTTGCCGTCTTCGGCTATGCCTATAGTCCCCGTTTCTTCGCTGACCACTATCGCGATGGCATCGCTGCCTGTGGTTATACCTATTGCCGCTCTGTGTCTTGAGCCTAATGCTCCGCGGGCAAGGCTGGCTTCCGCCAGCGGCAGCTGCACGCGCGCAGCTACGATTCTATCGCCGTGTATTACCACTGCGAGGTCATGCAGGGGTGTGCTGGGGTGGAATATGGTCTTGAGCAGTGCCGCTTTGACCTTTGCGTCGAGCTGCACGCCCATTTCTGTAAACTCGCCTAATGCTACTTGTCTTTCGAGAATGATGATTGCCCCGACCTTTTTCTCGGAAAGGGTAACAACTGCGCTTATTATCTCCTCGACTGCCTGTAAGAGTTGTCTGCGGGCCGAGCTGCCGAAGGTGCCTGCCTGACCTATTCGAATAAGCATTCTCCTTATTTCCGGCTGAAACGCCGCCACTGCCATTATCAGCACGAGGATTAGAAAGCTGCTATAGAGGTATCGGAGTCGTTCGAAATCAAATTGCACGATTAGCAGTTTAAGAATCATTGACCCGGCAAGCAGCAGAATTATAATTCCTCTGAACAAGCGCTCGCCACGGGTTCCTTCGAGGAAATTTACCGCCCAGTAAACGACGAAGCCTATCAGCAGAAGCTCTATGATAACTATCAGCGGATTGTAAACCGCCAGACGATTGAAATATTCAAAAATTGCGTCCAATTGCGCTCAGCCTTAAATCCATTTTCATTCCATACAGGCATTCGCCGCTGCCGTGCAGCAGCGGCAACAAATCTTCCCCGACTCTGATATTATCTTACGGTGAATTCCGTAAGCCTGCTCGGCCGGTCCTGCTCGAGTATCGCATCAATATCGTCAATCATCATCGAGCCGTTCACTCTCAACTGCCTTGAGTGGTCGTCCGACCTCTCGGCAGAAGTCTCGCCACAGCCGTGACAGCCAATTACCGATACGGCAAATATCGACAAGACAACCGCAAGCAAAATACTAACCAATATTTTTTTCATCACAATATCCCCAGCAAATTATCTAACTATAATATCGGCCATAGTTTAACCATAGTAAACCATTCTGTATATATATATTCTAACAGATTATCAAAGAAATGTCAATTTAGGTAATCTTTATATAAGAAAATTTTTATTTTACGGCTGGTTTTAGTTGGATAGTGATGATTTTGAGCAAAAAAGGTCGGTTTTTACCGGACGCTTATTTTTTGTCTTCCGGCAACTTGAATTTTTACATAAACCTGCTAACCTTCTCCTTCGTTATGAAATTTCCGGAAAAAACGACTGTTCAATCCTGCACGATAACCGTTATTCCTCGCTACTGCGAAACCGACCAGGCAGGCGTCGTCCATCACAGCGTCTTTCCGATTTATTTCGAGCTGGGCAGGACGGAGCTCCTGCGAGCCAACGGCCTTGCCTATAAAGACCTCGAACGCGAAGGCTTCTATATGGTAGTGGCGGAACTTTTCGTCAAATACCGCAGGCCCGCATACTACGATGAAAAATTAGAGCTGATTACCAAATGCACGAAAGTAACCGCAGCGAAAATTGAACATAGTTATAAATTGATTCGGCCGGACTTCGACGAGCTCAGTCGAGCCGAGACGGGACTGCTGCTTGCCGAGGGCACAAGTATTCTGGCCTGCGTCGATGACAACGGCAAACCTCGCAGGGTACCCGATTTCATGTACCCTGATAATTGAAGATTTGAGGAGTCCGCCGGGGGCGGATAAGCTTTGACAAAGAGATAAGAATGGTAGAGAATAGGGTAAAATTTAGACACGGATTTGCACAGCGTTCTACTTGATAGTTTAACAAAGTAACTTTACAATGAAAAATATGACTACAAAACTCATAGATGAAATATTCGGC
>JBAVNP010000065.1:0-15246 GCA_049691175.1 Sedimentisphaerales bacterium | reverse complement strand
ATTTAATTGCGATTGGCGTTGCCGATGGCACACAAGATACACATATACGGCATCAATTTATTGCGGATGCTTATGAGTTTCAGTTTTCAAGCATGAGTCTATTACAGAAGCAGGCTGTGATATTTAAACTGAATCATTGTTCTGCTGACGTAAAAGTTTCATGATTAAATCCGAGTTAAAAAATGAAAGTAGAATTACAAGTATAAAAGGGAATATGCGTGAGTACGGGAAATAAAGGTATTTCTGAGTTTTTAATAAACGATTACAACCTTGATTTGCTCGAAACGGTGACTCCTTCAGGGGAGGCTTTTTCGATGTATGTCACCCCCAGATTTGCGCAATCTTATGCTCATGAATACGAAAATTTTTCAACTCGGATCGTGAAAAACTTTGTGAAAAAATGCGATCTGTTTGTCGATGTTGGCGCTAATTACGGCTATTATTCTCTGCTTGCCGCTGATGCGAACAAAGACATCAAAATTATTGCCGTTGAGCCGATAGAGGAAAATTTTAAGGTTTTAAATAAAAACTTGATTTACAATAATATCGGTACGGAACGCGCAAAATGTATTAATGCCGCAGTCTCATCCATCCAGGGAAAAATTAAGTTTTACAAATCCGAGGCATCCGATAACAGTAGTGTTCTTCCTCATCCAAATTCCAAAACATTAGAACAATTGGAAGTAAGTTCTGTAAGTTTGGATGATGTCCTAAAAGAAGAGCAATATAAAAGCCTTTTTATTAAGACAGATACAGAAGGCAGCGAACTGGAGGTACTGAAAGGACTGTCGGCAACATTCGAGAAGTGTAACGACATCACGATCTTATTAGAAATGAATCCGAAGCTGTTTAAGCTTGCGGGGACGAGCTGCAAGGAAGTTCTGGAATTTTTGTCATCAAAAGGCTTTAAGGTTTTCGGCATTGACGACCAAGACAGCAAATATTATCCGCTTGATTTGCAAGATAATCTCCTTCGGATGCAGGAAACAAGTTCCTATTTCAATGTTCTGTGCATCAAAAAAGATGTCGCTCTGTCCGTCTGCTTATTTTCGCATTCGTCACAGTTAGCAGGTGCAGAACGAAGCCTCGCAGACCTTGTTCAAGATTTGAGTGAACAATGTGTATTATGTTCGGTTATATTGCCTAATGATGGTCCGTTGAAAAACTTGCTTCTTAATGCAGGTGCTTCCGTGCATATCTTAAACGTGGTATTAGATAGTTTTCAATGGGCAATACCGCATAATAACACTGCTTCGTTCTCTACGGCAAAAGATAATTTTATTAAATCAATGTCTTCTATCACGATTCAGGCGATTAATTATTTAAAAAGGCTCTGCCCAGATGTTATTTATTCGCAGACAATGGTCATTCCCTGGGGAGGGCTTTGCGCAGAAATTCTATCAATTCCACACGCCTGGTCGGTCTGCGAGTATGGGGAACTGGATCATGAATATAAATTTTATTACAGTTTTCCAGAGAGCATAAAGGCCCTCTACGAAAGCAGTGATATTATTTTCTGCATCACCCGATCGGTAAGAGACGAAGTTTTTAAAGGACTTGCTGTGTCAGAGGACAGGCTGCCTGTTGTGTATAGAAAGATTAACATTGAAGTGGATACAGACAACGTTAAAAGCGAAGAGAAATTCGATTATGCAACAAAGCAAAAATGTAAAATAGGTATATTTGGAACAATATATAAGGGCAAGGGACAGGAGGACCTTGTTAAAGCCGGGATTAAACTGTTAGAAGATGGATATAAAATAAAACTTTATTTCTACGGCCACAAGGATTCGACCTATAGCGCAAACCTTTCATCTTTGATTAAAAGCAGCGGTTTCGAAGATGCTTTTGTCATGAGTGATTTTTTGAATAACCCCTATGATAAAATGAAAGAAATGGATATTATTGTTTCTTGCTCCAGAAACGAAGCGATGGGGAGAACTCTTATTGAAGCGGCTCTTTTGGAAAAACCGATTATTTATGCTGATTCCGGAGGACCTAAAGAAATTTTTGTTAATCATGAACATGGTCTGGCATATGAGCCGGGAAATTATCTCGATCTTGCCGACAAAATACTTGCAACAATTAATGATCCATCTCCAACTGCTTACAGAATTAATAAGGCACTGGAGCATGTGCAAAATATTTTTACGGCAGAAAATTACTCAAAAAAAATTGAGTATTATTTGCGTAAAATAAAGTCAGAAAAACGAGATCGTTTGAGGAACGGCATTCTGGCTTTGTTAAATGACGGCAGTTTTTCTGAGATCGACGATAGAAGTAATTATCTCTTAAAGTGCTATCAGGAAAACTACAGTGCCCTGTGTGTCCAACTTCAAGCCGAGCAGGCAAAGGCTAATGACTTGGCACTCAAATTATCTAATGAACAGGCAAAAAGTGAGAGTCTTGTTAAGCAGTTTCAGCAGAAAGATGCCGAGCAAGAGCGGAAAAACGTCAGTTTCAATCAAGCTGTTGCCGAACGTGATGCACAAAATGCCAGCCTGAACCGGGCAATGGCCGACCTCAAAGGAAAAGTCAATAGCCTAAACCAGGTTATACTTGAACGCGACGGGCAGATCGCAGGCTTTAACCAAGTTGCGACTGAACGTGATGTGCAGAATGCCAGTCTGAACAAGGTTATAGCCGACCTCGACAAAAAGGTCGATGGCCTCAAGCGGATTGTAGTTGAACGCGACGAGCAAATCGCAGGCCTTAATCAAGTTGTGGCTGAACGTGATGTGCAGAATGCCGGCCTGAATCAGGCCATGACCGACCTCAAGGGAAAGGTCAATAGCCTAAACCAGGTTATACTTGAACGCAACGAGGAGATTGCCGCCATAAGCAACCGACTGTTCCAAATAGAATCTACGCTAACATGGTACGTCGCAATCAAGATCTGGCGGACGGTACAGGCCATCACTCCTCGATTCTTCAGCAACGCGATTAAACGGGTCGCTCAACATCACCGGCAGGCCAGCAATCGAATCAAAACAGGACATTACAGCCAAGACACCAGATTCAATCCATCGAACAATCCTAACCTTCCGCGATTCCTTGCTGACAAGCACCGACTTGGCCGTATTCTGCGTCCGATGTTTGTCCCAATTCGTCTTACCGTCCGAACGGTTCGATCCATCTTCAATCTATTCCCCGGTTACCGGACCATGCGCAGCTTGCGCATTCTGAGACGCAGCTGCTTATTTGATATCCAATACTATCTCGCTAACAATCGCAATGTCATGGAGAACGGTGTCGATCCCCTATATCACTATTTGAAGAGAGGATGGAAGGAACATCTCAATCCCAGTCCACTTTTCAACACTGACTGGTATCTTCAGCAAAATTCTGACGTCTCGGCTGCCGGGATAAATCCGCTCCTGCATTTCATTGAGTACGGCGCCGCTGAGGGGCGGGCACCCCAGCCTCTGCCCTCGACTCAAAACCAAGAAGCTCAACGGCACTCCTTTGAAACAGTTAAGGCGCAAGCAATGCTCCTTTCGACTGCCACGGCTAGGCCGCGACAGCACCGCCGTCCGCCGGAGCCGTTGGCGCAACATAGCACTGTCTATGCATTCACCAGCATATGTCTGAACTATCTGCCTAAAGCCCTGGTACTGGCGGAGACTCTCAAGCATCACAATCCACATGTCCGCTTCTGCCTTCTCGTTAACGAACCGATTCCGGCCGGCCTGTTGGACTCATTTGACATATTCGATGAAGTGGCAACCATCGATGATCTGGATATTCCGGATAAGCAGGCATGGCTTTTCGGTCACTCGGTAATCGAACTCTGCACAGCCGTGAAGGGCTTCTTCATGCTGAATCTCTTGGAGAGACCCGAATGCGCTACTGCATTCTACTTCGACCCCGACATTGCGGTCTTTTCGAGTATCGATGTATTACTCAACCCATTGAAGGATTCATCGATCCTCCTGACTCCCCACCAAACCGAACCGGAAGAAAATATCGAAACGATCATGGACAACGAGATCTGCTCCCTGAAGCACGGCGTTTACAATCTTGGGTTCCTTGGCGTCAAGTCGTCGGCTGAAGGACTTCGTTTCGCACGCTGGTGGCGCGACAGATTGCACCGTTTCTGCCGTGCAGACATCCCTGCCGGGTTGTTTACCGACCAACGCTGGATAGACTTGGTGCCGGCCTTCTTTACCGACTTCCACATTCTACGCCACCCGGGCTGCAACGTCTGTACTTGGAACCTGACGCACCGCCGAATCGAGGGCAACTTATCTGACGGTTTCACAGTCAACGGACAACCGTTAATATTCTATCATTTCTCTGGTTTCGATAGCGGTGCACAGGAGATTATGCTTAATAAGTATGGCAAACATATGCCCGCTGCGTGTGTGCTCAGGCAATGGTACCTGTCCCGGACTGAGCGACCTGAAGACAAGGTTTTTTCGAACCGACAGTGGAAATATAACTATTTCACCAACGGCGAACCGATTACCCCAGAGCAACGCCGGCTCTTTCGCGACCGCATAGATATCCAGCAGGCTTTCCCCGATCCCTTCGCTGTCGAAGGCCCCGGCACCAGTTTTTATCTATGGTATCAGGTGGAAATACTCGGCCAGCGCCGCACTGAACAGTTACGATATGAACCGGGAAGCGGAGGCGACACTAATCTCGAACAACTGCTTACGAAACAGAACGCGGCCGCTCTTCCTGAAAATCATCCTTTTGACGCCAATCGCAGCATTATCCAATGGGCCGCGGCGAAAGGCCCCGTGATCCTGTTTGTTGGACATTTTGGCGACGGAGGCGTTGAAAAGCATATGTGCGAACTTGCAAGGCACATTGGAGATCGTGCACGGGTCCTGATGATGACGCCAAAACTCGATGGTTCGGTGATGATAACCGCGATGTCTGCCGAAAAACGTGTTACTGTTGTTTTTGATCCGCTTAGGCAATTTGATAAACTTGTTGATTTTCTCACGGCATGCAATTTGAGTCGCGTCCATATTCACCACGAGTTCGGCAACGAACACTATCTGGAGCGTTTGGTGCGTCGGCTGGCCAAACCATTCGACTTCACTGTTCACGACTACTACACACTGGCACCGATCCCGCAACTGATCGGGCCGGACAACCGTTTCGTTGGTGAGGACCTTGCAGCAAACTCTAATCGTTTGCTAGTTATGTCGGTGTGTTCCAAACGGCCAACCAGCCTCATCGCCTGGCAAAACGCTCATCGCTGGTTGCTGACCGATGCCGCGCGTGTCATCGCGCCGTCCCATGATGTGGCTCGCCGACTGATGGTTAACATGCCGGCGTTGAACCCCATCATTGCGGCCCATCCAGAGAAACGTGTTCCACATCAACCGATTCATATCGAGAAGATCGACACTCACACCCACCTTCGGATTGCAGTGCTCGGCCAAATATCCCCGCACAAAGGTTATGAGGTTATTCGTAAGTGTGCTAGACTCGCCCAAAAAAACAACTACCCACTGTCGTTCGATGTAATTGGGCAGCCTATTGCCGACGCAGATGCTCTCGCACGTGCCGGGGTGCGGATCAGCGGCCCGTATAGCGACCGCGTCCTCCAAACACTGATCCGAGAACGCCGACCTCACCTTATCTGGTATCCAGCTCTTTGGCCGGAAAGTTACTCCTACACACTTTCTGCCGGATTTGAGGCTTGTCTACCCATCGCAGTTCCGAATCTTGGTGCCTTTCCCGAGAGGGTTGTCGGCAGGCGATGGTCATGGGTGTGCTCGTGGGATCTTGCCCCCAACGACTGGGTGGCCTTTTTTATGCATATCCGCGAGGCGCATTTCTTGGCCAGAGTCGAACCCGAATGTTCTGTTGGGATGCCGCCCAATGGCGACAACTTCTACGAATATGAGTATTTATCCTGGTGTGTTGCTCCATCGGGAGAATCCATCCTTGCAAAGGTAAACGCTGGCGTCATCCAGAAAGGACAGTCGAAATGAAAGTAATGCTGGTGTCTTGCCCAACATGGGCTACTTGGGCGCCGAGTTATGCACTCGGGCTATTGATGGCCGCGCTCAAGCAATCGGGTCACCAAGTGATGACGGTAGATCTCAACATTGAAATCTACCATTCCGTAAGAGAAGCGGATCGTAAGTTGTGGCTCGATCAATATGGGGGCTACTGGGACGACGCAGCAAAGGTGCAGGAGTTTTTCGACCGGTATCAGGACCTGCTACAGTCTGTTGCCAAGCGACTCGCCACAGCCGGCGCTCCAGTAGTAGGATTCAGCGTCAACTCAGCTTCCAGACTCATGTCCCAGCACCTTAATCGTCTTATGAAGACACACAACCCGAAGATCATTACGATATTTGGGGGACCAGATTGTTTTAGAGCTTACCATGGTCTCACATTCATGAATGACCAGAATATCGACGCTATTTGCACACTGGAGGGAGATATCGTCCTGTCAGCACTTGTTGATATCATCGAAACGGGCGACTTCGGGAAACACGCCATAAAGGGGTTTGTCATCAGAGATCGCCAAACCGGAAGCCTTCTGGATGGAGGAGACCCTGATCCAATTATGGAACTGGATAAGCTTCCATTCGCTGACTATTCCTGGGCTGACCTTCGGCAATACACCATTCGCAATCGGCTGACCATGATGCTTTCCCGCGGGTGTATCAACAGGTGTTCGTTCTGCAGCGAGGGGGCGAACTTCAAGAAGTATCGCTGCAGAAGCGCTGTTAACATCATCTCCGAGATCAAACAGCACATGCAGATGCTCGGCAATCCGTCCGGCGTCTTTATTAATTTCAATGACTCTCTCATAAACGGCAATATGAAGGAGTTCGTCAGTTTGTGCGACATCATCAAGCAGGAAGGTCTGAGATTCTCCTGGGGCGGCATGGCACTATTCCGTCCGGAAATGACGAGGGAAGTGATAGCCAAGATGCGGCAGGCAGGGTGCGTTGAATTGATGTGGGGGCTGGAAGCCGGGAACGACCACGTACTTCAACTCATGAGGAAGCACTTCAATGTTGCCCTTGCCGAAAGAATCGTGAGGGATTGTTTTGAAGAAGGTATTAAACAATGCACCAACATGATAGTCGGCTTTCCCGGTGAGACGGATACCGATTTCCATGAAACGGCAGCCTTTGTTACCAAGAATAATCGGTATTTCGAGGCAATTGGACTGCCATACATGACATTGCACAGAAATTCACACGTTTATGAAAATGCATCGTCATATAACATAAAAAACAAGGATGCTGCCCTTGAATGGGAGTTAATGGACGGAAGCAACACTTATCCGATTAGAAAGGTGCGCAGGCAAAAACTCATGAGTATTATAGAAAAAAAACTCTTTGATCAGGGAAAGTATGATTGACCAAGCTGCAATCATACTCAGTTCTATCGTTATTCTCATTTCGGTACATTGACGAGGTGGTAATGAATAAAAACATAGATAAATATCATATTGCAATATTAGCTATTATTGCCCTTCACTCGGTTGCCGGGAAAATGTCAATCCCAAAACCTGAAGATCCGATGTGGGTTATTGCAGTGTTCATAAACACATTTACACGCTTTGCTGTTCCCGTTTTTTTCATGATAAGCGGTGCATTAATACTTAGTGCCGCAGAAACCAGTAATGTTACAGCCTTCTACAAAAAAACAGCTTTCAAGCTGCTGCTGCCAGTATTAATTTGGGAAATACTCTACAGATTGTTTTTTGGTTATATCTATAAGGTGCCTGCCGTGTATTCCATTTTCTCCTCTAATTTAGGAGGGCTTCACCTGTGGTTCATATGGACACTGTTGGGTTTTTACTTAATTGGTCCCTTTTTGGCGATCATGGTGCAAAATGCGGACAAAAAACAATTATTTATGCTCTTAATCATTCTTTTACTGCTTAACAACTTAAGCTCCAGTTTAAATTTTATGTTAAATGTGAAAGTCCCTGTCCCAAGTGTTTTTTCTAATGTTTACTCTACAACAGCAGCTAATGACCGTTCATAGCATCCCTATCGCTGTCATTCTGGATACTATAATAACTTTTACCCTCTCACTTGTGGTCAGCATTATTGTAAGTTATTTTCCAATTGCATCACTCCGGTCTACTGGCAGCAGACGCAGCAAAACAATCCAACCCAATTATAGGATGGCAGCAGAATGATAATAAGACTGAACGAATATATTAATACAAGGTTTCTACGTCCCAATTCGGCTGGAATAAACAACATACCATCTCTTGATGGTGTGCGGGGCATGGCGATCCTGATGGTTATCACCTGCCATCTGTTTTCGCACTCCGTGGATACCGGCGGCGGTTTTCCGCTCACATTGAATATCGCCGGAAACTGTATTGATATTAAAAATTTGTTGTTGTCAGGGGCTAACGGAGTAAGGTTGTTTTTTATCCTTTCGGCCTTTCTCCTTTTCATACCTTATGCGCGTACAACCCTCCAGAGTCCAGGCACGATAGACATAAAACGCTTTTATTGGCGGCGCGCCATGAGGATACTCCCAGCCTACCTGCTGATCCTCTTTGTATTATCCCTGGCCATATGGCTTGGCAAACGGGGGGCGTTTAACCCGCTAAACTTTTTCTTGAACATATTATTTATAAACCCTTTTTTCTTTTTCAGACACGATGTCGGCCCCGACTTTATCCCCAGCACATGGTCGCTGGTAACAGAGGTCCATTTTTACCTGATACTGCCGTTTATCGCCGAGTTTTTCTATAGCTTGAAAAGAGGGGTATTGACGGCTCTGTCCCTGATAGCGCTGAGCTTTTTCTACAGGGCCTATGTGGTGGCTCATTTCACGGCATACCCTGCGAGTTTCATCCTGAGCCATAATATCCTTGCCCATATAGATCAGTTCGGCCTCGGGATGCTTGCTGCGTTTATATATGTTAAACAGAATGAGCGCGGGTGGAAGATCTACCCTTGGGTGCCGTATATGCTGATCATCTCCGGTGTCTTTACCTACTGGTGGATATACAACGGCGGCCTTTTTTTCATTAAAGACTACGAGACGCTTTTGGGGTTGTCGTTTTTCATGATCGTACTCGGGGTGGTCTCTGGGTCTTCGCCTGTGAGACGACTTATGGAATGGGGACCTCTTCGCATCTTCGGGCTAATATCGTACAGCATGTTTCTTATTAACGCGGTACTAGCCATGTACATTTTAGGCCCCCTCATGGACATGTTTTTGATCAGAGAACCACTCCAAAGGCTCGCATTCAACATGACCGTAGGTGTCCTTATCCTGTTTCTTGTTTCTATGCTCTCATATCTTTATGTTGAGAGGCCATTCTTGGTAAAAAAACAAAACCGGCAAGGCGCATCATGAACGCCGGATGCTATGGAGGTATTGATGGGTAGAATAATTCTGATAGGCACGCCATGCTGGACGCAAATGTACCCGTTCTATGCACTGGGGGTCATTGCGGGCATTGCTCGGGATAGCGGATTTTCATGCGTCGTCCGCGACATGAACATTGATTTTTACGATTATCTTCCGGCTGAAGAGAAAAAGAATTGGGACGACAGCATGGTTGGTCAGTGGACATTGGAGGCTCTGCCGTCCGCTCTTATCAAAAAGCATAAAGACTGGCTGGACGGATATCTAAGTTCTGCCGCGGAAAAATCCGATGTCGAACTTGTATGTTTTTCGGTTAATACCTATACAAGGTACTTCTCCAACTATGCGGCTGCGACCATAAAGGCCAAGAGGCCTGATCTGCCTGTAATGTTCGGGGGCGTTGACTGTTTTATTGGCGAGCACAACAAAAAGTTTCTCACAAAAGGAAATTGTGACATAATATGCCAGGGCGAAGGCGAGATATGTTTTCGTGACTACCTTAAAGAGTTCAAAAAGACCGGCGATTACAGAAACGGTGTCAAAGGTTTTGCGTATCTTGCCAGCGACGGGTCGCTGGTGGATAACGGTGAACCGGAACTCCCGAAGTTAAGAGACGGCGACGTTCCCCTGCCAGATTATTCGCAGCTTGATTTTTCAAAATACACGAAAAAAGGTTCCGTACCCATTTTTTCAAGCAGGGGCTGCATCAACAGGTGTAATTTTTGCAGCGAGAGCCCGAACTTCAAATATTACAGATTCAGAAAGGCTGAGGATGTTTTTAGAGAACTGAGGCATACCTATTCTTATGTGGCAAACATAGTTGCCGTGCCAACCTTCCATTTCGCGGATTCGCTGATCAACGGCAACATAAAGGAACTTGAGAGGTTCTGCGACATGGTCATTGAAAGCGGCCTCGTTATAAGATGGGGTGGACAGGCAGCCATCCGGCCGCAGATGACAACTGCTCTGATTGAGAAAATGGCACGCTCGGGATACGCGTCCTTTTTTTGGGGCATGGAGTCCGCCAGCGACAAAGTGCTTAAACTTATGAATAAGCCGAACGACATAGTGCTTTTTGAACGGATACTCGATGACTGTAATAGGTTTGGCATAGCCAATCATACGCCTATAATTGTCGGTTATCCTGGGGAGACGCCCGTGGACGCCGCGATTACGCTGAACTTTATTCTAAGGAACAAAAAAAGAACCGGCTTCGCGGCTCCGGGGCTCGCGCTCGCGCGCAAAAAATCGCCGCTTTATGAACACTATTCAAAGTTCGGACTCAGGGAGGCGAGGGAATTTGACTGGGAGACGGTCGATGGGAAGAATACCATACTAATCAGGGTGTTCCGGAGATTTCTTTTTTTTCAGGCGTGCCACAACGCCTCTTTTGGCTTGGACAGTCTCGTGGACTACAAAGAAATAGCTGTGCTCGATATGAACACGGCGGCCGTGGCGGAGGACTATATAAACATACTCTATGAGTTAGCACGTATGACAGGAAAAATCTATGTGCTTGAACATGGTCTCAGGTCCATTTCCATGCTGCCTGACGGCGCAACAGAAACCGGCGGACGTGAAGAGGGGGCAGGAAAACCATTAGAGACTAATGCCCCTTTCGAATTGGCGGGTTTAGCTGAGGATTTGAAGGGTTATTTTAAACTAGATAAGAACAGCAGCCAGGGCAGAACGGCAACATATAGTTTGGCACTAGATCTTTTCAAAGCGGTCTGTGAAGGTTATTGCGAGTTGACGTCTTCTACATCGCCTTGCCCCAATAACAGAGGCGTGTTTAAACTCGCGAAATCTCTATATTGCCTGATTTGCAGAAGCGTCAAATGATAATAGAGAAAAAAACTGGAACGACGACATGGTTGTGCAAAGGTCTTACTTTGGGACCATCTTGTTCATACTTATCATTGAATTTATTCAAATTAATGTTGGGACAATAGGGAGGTAAAATTATGATTGCTTTAGACATGCCCAAGGGACTGCTTGGAGAAAGTGATTCCTGTATCATCATCAAGGGCTGGTGCAATGCCGCATGCGCGCCTAATTGGGTGCAAGTAAAAGTAGGCGATGTAGTAGTGCCAGTTTCTATAAAACCCGCACCTCACGTGGATAAGGTATACCCGAATATGCAAGCCATCGCTTATGAAGCTCAAGTGGACTTAGCCGGAGTATATCGCAACCAAAACGCAAACTACTCCAGCGATCTATTTGCGGTTGTGATTAATATAGATTGCGAAACTGAACGACGGGGTTTTGAGCTACCGGTTACACAGGCTTGGGTTGATAAGACCTTTGGATGCGTAGTCCCTTCGCCGCGCGCCAAGCCGCCAGTGCCAAATCATCTCATGATCAGGGTGTGTGGCAGCGCCGACAGGAGTTTCTTTCCGTCAGGCCATATAGCCCTATGTCAAATTAGAGAATTGCTCCGTGGCGTAGACGTCCGCATTGAGGATATGAAATCTATTCTTGATTTTGGCACCGGGTGCGGACGAGTAATCGTCGCGCTGCATAATGAAGGAATTTCTGCAAAACTGTATGCCTCGGACATAGATAAAGAAGCTATCGCTTGGTGTCAGCAAAACCTGTCGTCTGTAGCCGCCTTTGATTGGAACGAATCGCTGCCGCCTACACGTTACGCCGCTAATACATTTGACCTGGTGTACGCTATTTCCGTTTTTACGCATCTGCCGGAAGACCATCAATTCGCCTGGCTTGCCGAGATGAACCGCATCATTAAACCCGGTGGTTTTCTTCTTACAACCGTGCATGGTCCAACATGCACCCGGCAGTTGCCCCAAGAAGGACAGAGGATAACCGGGTCGCTTGGTTTCTTTTACATTAGCGAAACACCCAAGGGCTGGGCTGCGCATTTTGGCTGCAAGACCGATGGACTACCCGATTTTTACAAAATTACTTACCACAGTTTTGATTACGTGAGAAGGCATTGGTCGGAGTACTTTGACATCCTGGATATCAAGGAGCAGGGGCTCAATAATCCTCAGGATGCAGTTATATGCCGCAAGAGGTGTAGCGGGTAATGCAAGATGGGTTTATGCAATCCTGAAATGTACGGCTGGCTGAGGGAGCGTTATCCACTGGTAGTTGCGAAGTTGGGGAAATTTGTCGTTTTAGCACATCATGCTGGCAATGGCGATGTCCGTCAATAGAAATCAGCAATGAAGAGTCAGTGGGTGGTGGGATCTGCCCCCCCGAAAAAATGGACACCTCTTCAAACTGCCTTGACATAATTTTGTTCAAAAAGCAACGGCGAGTCATAATTTAGTTTAGAGTGCCTCCTTTCCCGATTGTGGAATGTTTCTATATACATGTAACTGGTGCTATCAATTTTTGAGAGTATTTATATGCAAGTGACGTCATTTCGGAATATCAAAGATGCTGCAAGAACTGCGTTGTTAATCATGTTTCTGTGTTTCGGGATGTTTATTTTCGAATATTTTTGTTTCGTGGCTTCGTTAAATCGGTGTTTTTGGGTTAAAAGTGCCATTTTGACCCCGTGAACGGTTACGAATATTCTTACAAGAGAACACAATGTCTCCTAAAATTTCAATAATAATGGCTACTTACAACGGTGAACAATATTTATCTGAACAGATAAAATCTATACTTGAGCAAAGCAACAAAGAATGGCAGTTGATTATAAGAGATGATAATTCCGAAGATAATACAAATGAGGTGATAAAGAAATATACGCAAAAATATCCTGAAAATATCAAATTGGCATCAGATAGAGATAGCCACATCGGTACTTCGCAAAATTTCTTACATCTTCTTAACCATGCTGATATAGACTATGTTATGTTTTGCGATCAGGATGACGTGTGGTTACCAGACAAGATTGAGATTACTTTTAATAAAATGAGAGTGATTGAAGAAAAGTTTGGCGCGGCTATGCCGGCATTAATCCATACAGACCTTAAAGTAGTTGATAAAAACCTTAATATAGTTTCTGACTCATTTTGGAAATTTCAGCATCTGTTTCCTCAAAGAGGAAAAACTTTAAACAGATTACTGGTTCAAAATGTTATAACCGGAGGCACAGTAATGATAAATAAAGCATTAAAAAATAAAATCAAATTACTGCCGGAACAGATAATAATGTATGACTGGTGGATATCTCTTGTAACCGCTGCGTTTGGTAAAATTGATTATGTGCCGAAAGCAACTGTATTATACAGGCAGCATGACAGTAATAACATCGGAGCCAAAAAGTGGAGCCTGAGTTATATAATGAATAAGGCAAGATTAAACGGGAGTAATTTTAAAAGTATTTTGCAAACCCAGTTGCAGGCAAAGGCTTTTTTGGATGTTTTCAGAGATGAATTAACAGAAAAAGATATAGATTTATTGAATGCATATTCAACTCTTAGCCAGCAAAGTTTTTTTATTAAAAGATTGAATTTAATAAAATATAGCTTTTTTAAAATGGGTTTTCTGAGAAATATTGGATTGTTTTTATTTGTATGAATATTTTTTCATAAAACTAAAATCTATGTTTGAAAAAGAGATTAGTGTTCTTATTTTTACCTATAACGCAGGTCAGAGCTTAGCAAACCTGCTCGATGGATTGCAAAAACAAACTGTAAAACCTGCCCAAATTTTAGTAATTGACTCTGAATCTGCTGACAGAACTACAGAACTTGCCAAAAGTCGAAACTGCAAAGTAATTACATTCGATCGTACTGACTTTGATCATGGAACTACAAGAAACTTGGCAGTATCTGAAGCTTCAAGTGAATTCGCGGTGTTTCTTACCCAAGATGCAATCCCTGCAGATGAGCATATGATTGCTGAACTGGTAAGACCCATGCAGGCCGATTCGAATATTGCCATATGCTATGGCCGTCAGTTACCGAGACAGAACGCAGCTCCTTTAGAGCGATTTTCGCGAGAGTTTAATTATCCTGCCCGGTCAGTTCTGAAAACCAAGAATGATATTGGAGTTATGGGGTTAAAAACTTTTTTCTGTTCTAATGCCTGCTCAGCCGTTCGTTGTTCTATCTTTAATAAATTAGATGGTTTCAAAATGAATGTCATTGTGAATGAAGATATGCTTTTCGCTGCTAAAGCTATCCTCCACGATTATTCGGTTTATTACTCGGCATCAGCAAAAGTCTATCACAGCCACCCATTTTCTTTACTGCAAACGTTTAAACGTTATTTTAATATTGGACGATTCTTTGCCGACAACAAATGGATTCTCAAGCATGCTGGTCTTAATAATTACAGCGGTGATATGTTAAAAGCTGGCGTAAAGACATTCTGGAAGGAACGAATGCTGTATTGTATAGTTGCTCTGTTTGTCGAATTTACAATAAAAGCAATTGCCTGCAAACTCGGCTGGTATTACCATCTGTTATTCCGCAAGAAGCATAGCATATGTCTTTAATCATTTTGATAACTACACTTATCACTTTCTGCATATAACTATATTTTTTCCCCTTTCATCGGCATATTCGTATACTACTTTATCCGGCATACCTGCTGTTACAGTTTCATCTTTTAGATTTTTCAATATTCTCACAATATATAGAGCGTTGGATGGACTATTTTCATTTTCATATACCACTCCTTCTCGCTCAGCATAAAAAGTCATACGTATATCAGGCACAGCTATTATATCAGTACCGTTAGTATTAGCTCTAAGCCACATTGCGGTTGCTCTATAGCCTTGTTTTTCCATACGAATAGGCCTGAACAATTTGGGAGCACATATGGAAAGACCGGTAAAAACCAAAATCAAAAACCAAGATTTTTCACTTTTCTCTGCTGCAGAAATGGAATTAGCATTTCTGAAAAATACGTGCCGAAGCCAGATTGCCGATTTCTGCAAACCGATAGGCGCATAAAAAACTAAAAGGATTATTAATACCAACGTGTGCCTGTAAC
>JBAVNP010000064.1:0-10149 GCA_049691175.1 Sedimentisphaerales bacterium | reverse complement strand
GCTTGAGGGAAATATCAAGAAGCGAGGTAACCTTATTGAAAACCTTACCCTCAAATAAAGCTGTATCTTCAGAGAGCACTATCACCAAACGGTCGGAAAATATAAAAACGCCTGCCGAAAGCACCTTGAAAAGAAATTCATCCTGCGTGGCATAGTGCTTGGGACGTTTGAAAATCATCGCGATATGCTCCGGTTCAAACTCGAGCCGGCTGGGTTCATCAGGGTCAAGCGAAGAAGCAAGGGTATGCTCATCTACTTTGAGCTGTTCGACAAGATACTTCTTCTCATTTTCATCCGGGGTGATATAAACGAACACAGAAGCATCATAGCCGCTGCACCCGACTAATTTATTATCCAATATCTTCAGTGTTCTGAGCATACAAACACTCCGCTACTAACATTAAATTTGCAGCCGTTAACCAGTATAAAACTCTAATTCTAACAGTCAATCCCACAATGCAAAAGAGAAAAATCCGTATTCTACGACAAATTGCGCCCCTTTTAAATCTTTTGACATTTTTTTGCGCCGGCCTTACAATTACAGGGAAACTAATAAAGAAAGGACTAAAATGGAATCTATAGAAAATACTTATCCGCCAAATCTGCCATCGCAAAGTTCCGGCAAAGGCATCGGCTGGAAGATATTCTTCGGAATCATCTTAGGCTTCTCGATAATAGCCAATCTGGCGCTAATTGTCGCCCTTATAGCGTCGGTAATCGTATTTACAGCCGGTAGAAACGAGTCATTCCTCGAAAAAGCTCTGGAAAAAGGCCCCGGCTCGAACAAAATTGCAGTCATCAAAATTGAAGGTATCATTGATAATAAACTGGCGGAAGATGTTAGCCAGCAGATAAAAACCGCTAAAGACGATAAAAACGTAAAGGCTGTAATCTTCCGAACAAACAGCCCCGGAGGCAGCGTATCAGCCAGCGACCGGATTTACGACCAGATTTGCAGATTCCGGGCGGAAACCGGCAAACCTGCCGTCGCCTTTATGGAAACCGTTGCCGCTTCAGGCGGTCTTTATACATCCTGCGGGTGCGACAAAATCATCGCCGAACCTACTACAATCACAGGCTCAATAGGCGTAATAATGGGACACCTTGTCCTTCAGGACCTCTTCGAGATGAAACTCGGCATAAAACCCGTAATCGTTAAATCGGGTCCAAAGAAAGACTGGCCGACATCGTTTGAGCCGGTAACCGAAGAACAGATTGCATACCTGAATGAAAAATTAATATCGCCTGCTTACAAAAGATTCGTGGATATTGTGGCAAAATCAAGAAAAGATGTTTTGACAATTGAACAAATCACTGTCCTTGCCGATGGGAGTATCTATGGCGCATCGGAGGCACTGGAAAACAAACTTATTGACGAGATAGGATATATGGAGGAGGCAATCGCGCTTGCCAAATCACTGGCAGGAATCAAAGACGCGAAGGTTGTTGAATACGAAAAGCCCTTTTCTTTTGAAAGCTTTCTGGGGGCAAAAAGTATTTTTAAACTTGACAGAAATACTCTTTATGAGTTTACAACGCCGCAATTAATGTACCTGTGGAGTGCGGGTCTGGCGCAATAAGAATAAAATCCGCCGCCAAAATGCAGGGTTAATTATTTTATCTTTTCTTCATAACCAGTCCCAAAACACCGAGACAGAGAATTCCAATCGTCGCCGGTTCGGGAATATTAAGCTCTGCTATAGTCACAGTCATATTATCCAAACCCCAGCTTTCATCACAAATATTCTGAAGTCCAAATCCGGCAAAGTTAAGTGCTAATGAACTATCAGAATGTTTAAAGGTGAAGCTTAAAGAATAGGCAGAATCACCATAAAACTCATAGCCGAGCGTGTTTATTTCTGAAGCACCTGTATAGGCCGGATATTCTTCCGAACCAGAATAAGAACCCGGATAAGACTGCAGATGGCCGTCCTCTCCGGTATTACTAAAGGTCGTGCTCAACAATACAGGACCATTATCTACACTAAGCTGCCAAATGTCCGGCCCCCAATCAGGGCTTGTGCCGTCCCAGGATTGTATTACAAACAAATCAAAAGATATTGTAATAAATTCATGCAAAGGCAGATTATCAAGAGATAAAGTAACAAAGTCGTCATTGGCAAACTGACCGAGGAACCTCCTGCCGTTCACAGGGGTTATATCCGTTGACGCATTTGACCATTCTGAACCGACAACAGATTCAAAATCATTCGAATAAATAACACCGGCATTTGTCGTTCCTGCCGTCAAAACTATTGCAATGCCGGCCAAAACAATTAACTTTTTCATCTTACTTCTCCTTATTTCCTTTCTAAATACTTTCCATTAACAATTAACTTCTTCATATACATACTTATCCGCTTCTTCCTCGCAAAAATGCTGTTTGCAATTGTGCACGATGTGCTCCTGATGGTGTTTGCGGCGATTGGATAACGACAATGCAGCGATTCCCAGCGCCCCCCAGACCAGCGCGGTTATGTCGGCAATGATAGTGTCGCTGAGCGAAACGTCCCAGCCATAGGGGTCGAGTGATTGCGGCTGCATCTGATTGGCATTTGCTATGCCGCCGATTGCCAAAATCATCGCTGCTGCCAAACAAATCGTAATTAACTTTTTCATCTCTGCTTTTTCCTTCCAATCAGGCTCAAAGCACCAAGGCTGAGAATTCCAATCGTTGCAGGCTCAGGAACCGACATTGGCTGACTTGACCATTGGAGAGTATCGAAAATTAATGCATTGGCATAATTGTCACATGAATTGTTGCGAATAGTAATCTTTGCAATTTCGGCAAAACTGGAACGAATACCCCATAATCCTTCGCGGTTGCGGTCATCTGTCCAGGGAGCGGTTTTGACTGTTAGAACAGCCAAAACTTTATTCGACGCATCCATGGCCGTAATGGTTAGTGTATCAATGATTCCTTCTTTTCCCATTCCTGCAAAACTGCCGACAGTAGAAACAGGATTTGCAAAGGTAATTGTAAAAGGCGATGCGTCGTTATTGGGATATTCAGCGAGCGCCTTGTCCATATCCGGCTTGTAAGAACCATCATATCCGTCCAGCGGCTCAGGTATATAACCGGAAGTCGCGCTATAACCTTCATACATAACACACGCAAGCTGCTGGCCGGGATTAGAGAACGTTACGCCCTTGCTTGCGCTATACTGATTATCGATTACAGTTCCAACCTGATATTCACTGAACGTAATGCTGTCCTGAACAGTGCCCATAAAATTGGCATGAGCCGCCGCCAGAGACGAAAAGTTAGTATAAGTCGTGCCTATACCGCCTCCATCAAAAACATCGATAATCGATGCCTGACTGCCCGCCGCCAAAATAATTACTGCTGTCAAACAAACGAGTGTATTTCTTTTAATCATATCTAAAACTTCTTTCAAAATAAGTCAGAATATAGAGAGAGTCTCTACCCTTACAGACCCCCATATAAATATAAGGATTAAACTCGACAATGCCAAACGCGAGGCAAATAGAATTCGCAAAGGTCTGGTAATATGATAAATTGGGATTAGCTTTAAGTTTTGGACTTTAAATTTTTTCTACCGGACAGGAAAATTCCCATCACAGCAAAAATCGCCATTGAAGATGGTTCCGGTACTTGTGCCGGTACTTCAACAATGAAATCCTGCGAACCTATAAGCGAAAGCGACCTTAATTGAGCCATAGAGCCGGTACCGTCAAGGGTATTCAGCCAGGTGTTGGCCGTCTGATAGTCAAGATTTTCAGCTCTAAAACCTCTGCTGCCGCCAGTTCCGTCAATCGTAACATCCCAGCCGACAGATGAGGTCGGAAGGTCTTCATAAATAATTTCCCAGACAGCAGCGGCAAAGGCCTCCGCATCGCTTTTCTGCTGCGAAGTATAAGTTCCGCCGGCAGCCCAGGCAGGGTTATAAAATCTGCCCCAAAGCTCCGCCAGAAATGCGGCCTTCTGCTGCCCCATCGGTCCGCCGAGAAACGTCGTCGGCCTGGGACCATCCTCAAGCATAAGCACATCATAAGTCTGACTGCCGCTCGCAAGATATTCGGAAAGGTCCATACAAAAACCGCCAATTGTGCCATTGTCAAGCAGCCCGCCATCACCGGTACCGGCAGTTTTGTTGAACAGAAAAGCACCGGCATAAACAGTCAGACCGTTCCAGCCGCCGCCCCAGATTTTCATCGTATCTTTAGCGCCATATCCGACATTAGACATCGTAACCGTGCCGTATATTGGCGTGGCATAAACATCTAAAGCTATCAAAATCGCTAATACCAAAGCAAAAATACATTTCTTAATCATTCCCCAAAAACCCCCGAAAATAAATCGAAATTCAATATATAAAGTCTCTCCCAATAAGAGACTCTTTAAATATATACGAACTAAAATCGGGTAATGGCCAACACTAGGCAAATAAAATCTGAAGCGTCCGGTAAAACGTTTAAAAGGCTTAAACCGGAGGGATTTCCCCTAAAAAAATTTTAAAAATTTTTTCGGGCGGTCTGAATAATTTAGCAAAACACGGAAGGTGGAAACAGGAGAGAAAAAATATACCTGAAATACTATTTACCTTGTCTCATTATCCACGACCATCCAGGAAACAGCGTAAGGAGTGAAACGGTCTGGCAAATCAGAAACCAGACTATTGGATATGACAAATTCATACTCAGAATTAGGGTCAAGAGCAGTATAAATATGCTCAACATTGTCCACAGGACTATTGCTATAATCTACAAGCCGACCACGGCCATTGGCATCGACCACCCAAAGCTCAAGCTGCAAATCCGCCCAGCTTTGCCAGACTGGAGTAAAAGGATATTCGTCTTCATAAACTCTGTTCCAGACAAGTGTTAAAGAAACATATGGGTTTTTAAATCCATCCGTTTTGAAGCGGTAAGCCTTCTCGGTAATGTAATTTGGCTCAATTGAGGCTGTGTCCCAACCGGATGAAGCCACAATACCGTCCTGCTGCATACCAGCCGTAAGGACACTATAAGCGGCAAAGCCGTCAACCATTCCGGCACCCTGACTGAAGTCGAGCGGATATTCATAATCATCATCACTTTGCGGAAAACCTTTGTGCCAGCCCACAAGTTTTTTCGCAGAGGTCATCAGTATGGATTTAAGGACACAATTACTCGTAAAAGGAGATACCGCAAACTGCAGCGATGGCTCACTCCTGGCTTTCTGGATAAGCAGTGAAGCAACCCCCGTAACAACAGGAGCAGCAAAACTTGAATAGTCTCCCGAAGGCCTGTAAGAATCTTTCGTGCCTGCAACGGCAACAAGGCAATTACCCGGCGCGACAATATCAGGTTTACATCGCCCATCAAGAGTAGGGCCTGCCGTCGAATGGTTCGCGTCAGGAACTCCAAAGCTGGAAAGCGAATCTGTTGAATCCACTACGCCAACAGCAAGAACATTTGAGCCCGCTGCAGGATATAACGGCAAGTCATAAGAATCTTTTCCATTGCCGATGGAAGCTATAACCAGAAGACCAAACTGTTCGGCCATTCTGTCTATACCCCTTGTCCACCAGTCCTCAGACGCCCAGCCAAAACTCATAGTAAGCAAATCGACCTGCGGCCAGCCGCCCGGAAAAACAAACTCCTCAAGAAAATGGCGAAACTCATAAACATCAAGCCCCGCATAAGGACAAGCACCTTCATAGGAAAAATTGCCCAGAGGCGACAAATACGCATTAGGGTCAAGGCCTGCCAGGATTGAAGCTATAGCGGTTGAGTGACCTGATACGCCGGTATTGCCGATTCCACTGTCATAAAATCTTATCTTTATATCATTGAAACTGTTATGTGAAATATCCGGCCTATAATCATTCTGCGGCTTTGAACCAACATACGTATCGCTTCTGCAAACAAGACCGATATCTACCCCAATGCCTGTAAGATTCGGGTCTATACTCCTGACTTTATACACGCCGGCAACATCAAGAGCCCCCGGCTGTACATCAGCCGCCACCACCAGAGTCGTGCAGAACAATAAAACCACTGCAAAATTTAACAATTTACAGGTCAAAAAATTACCCTAAAAATTCAAAAAAGACTCAGAAGTATTATATCATATTTTACTTATATTTTCCAGACTATCCGGTTTAATTTTTAAGTCTTTATCATTACATAGGTAACGATAAAAACAAAGGTTGTTTTGTGCGCTTGCTAAATAGGGTCTCAGGTGATATACTTTCTATTCAATACTGTTTCGGATGTTTGGAATACAGGATTGAGTAGAAATATGGAAGTTCTTTTAAGCTCCGATAAAATCGCTGATTGCATTACCGCTCTGGCCGATGAGATTGTCTTAAAAACAAGCAAGGGCGACAAAATCGCTGTTATCGGAATTCGGAGCAGAGGCGAAATTCTCGCTAAACGTATAAGCGATATACTATCCAAAAAACTTAAAACTAAAATTCCCTGCGGCACCCTGGACATAACGCTCTATCGGGACGACATAAATAATCCTCATGGTGACAGTCAGCCAATTGTAAGAAGCACCGAAATCGGCTTCGATATCGACGACAAAATTATAATCCTCGTCGATGATGTTCTGTATACAGGCAGAAGCATACGGGCAGCAATGGATGCGCTGATAGACCTCGGCAGACCAAAGGCAATAAGACTGGCCGTCCTGGTCGAAAGAGCCGGAAGAGAGCTGCCAATCGCGGCGGACTTCGCCGGTTTAAAAATAGATTTGCCTGCTGAAAAGAACGTGCAGGTAAATTTTGTGGAATCCGACGGCAAAGACCGGGTGATAGCAATATGAATAAAAAGCAGATTATCTGGAAACACAAACATCTCATCGGACTGCGAGATTTTAGCAGAGAGGAAATCGAATATATTCTTGACACCGCCTATGGCTTTGAAGAGGTAAGCACAAGAAACATAAAAAAGGCCCCTACCCTCCGCGGCAAAGTTGTGGTAAATCTGTTTTTCGAAGACAGCACAAGAACCCGAAACAGTTTCACTCTCGCCGCGAACAGATTGAGCGCAGACGTTATAGAATTTACCGAAAAAGTAAGCTCCACCAACAAGGGCGAAACGCTGCTTGATACCGCAAGAAATCTCGAAGCGATGGGTATTGATATCGTTGTCATAAGGCACAGCGCAGGAGGTGCCCCGAAATTTTTAAGCAGAAACATAAACGCCTGCGTTGTCAATGCCGGCGACGGCTACTGCGAACATCCGACACAGGGACTTTTGGACGTTTATACAATAAGAAAGATAAAGGACAGCCTTGAAGGGCTTAAAATAGCAATCGTGGGCGATATCGCCCATTCGCGAGTGGCAAGAAGCGATATTTATGCAATGACAAAACTTGGCGCTGAAGTCATTCTCGTAGGCCCGCCAACTTTGATGCCTGCAAAAGTCGAACAATTGCCGGTAAAAGTCAGCTATTCGCTGGATGACGTTATTGGACAGCTCGATGTAATCAATATGCTGCGGATACAATTTGAAAGGATGGGAGTAAATCCCTTCCCGTCGGTAAAGGAATATTCGCACTATTTCGGCTTAACTGTCGATAGGATGAAAAAGGCAAAAAAAGACATTCTTGTTATGCACCCGGGGCCGATTAACAGAGGGCTGGAAATGGAAAGCGAGGTTGCCGACGGCCCAAACAGCGTAATTCTGCGACAGGTAACCAACGGCCTTGCTGTTCGAATGGCCGTGCTGTTCCTTGTCAATCAAGGTGCAATGATGCAAGATAAAAAAGAGAGGCTCGAAGGACAATGAGCAAATCTTTACTGATAAAAAATGGTTTTGTAATCGACCCTGCCAACAAGATAAATGGCAAGGTCAATGTCCTTGTCATCGATGGCAAAATTGCCGAGGTCGGCAAAATCGATAAACAAGCCGATACGGTCATCGACGCGGAGGGCAAACTTGTTTTGCCGGGACTGATTGATATACATGTTCATTTCCGTGAGCCGGGCGATGAGGAAGAAGAAACAATCGCTTCCGGCTCGGCTGCCGCGGTCGCGGGAGGATTTACTTCGGTAGTATGTATGCCGAATACCGAACCGGCAATCGACGAGGCAACGAGCGTTGAATATATTCACCGAATGGGCAGGCAGACAAGAAAAACACACGTCTATGTAATGGGCGCAATCACAAAAGGCAGAGCCGGCGAACAATTAGCAGAGATGGGATTTATGATTCAGGCCGGCGCTGTCGGCTTTACGGACGATGGCAGCGGCGTGCAGAATCCTGCTATGATGTTAAGGGCGCTTAAATACGCATCGATGTTCAAAAACATCGTCATAAGCCAGCACTGCCAAGATAATTCGCTTGCCGGCACCGGCGTGATGAATTCGGGTTATAATTCAACCATACTGGGTTTGCCGGGGATTGACCCTCTCGCCGAAGAAATGATGCTGTGGCGGGATATTCAATTAGTGCGAAAAACAAATATGCGATATCACGTTCAGCATGTCTCAACGGCACGCTCTGTGGAACTTATCCGCCAGGCAAAAAAGGAAGGACTGCCGATAACCTGCGAAGTTGCGCCGCATCATCTGCTTTTGACCGATGATGCCTGCTGCGATTACGACACAAATTATAAAGTCAACCCGCCGCTGAGGACCGAGGCCGATATAAAAGCGATAAAACAGGCGATAAAAGACGGCATAATCGACGCCCTTGCGTCCGACCATGCACCACATTTGAAAAGCGAAAAAGAGCTTGAGTTTCTGGCGGCACCGTTCGGAATAGCAAGTCTCGAATGTGCGATTGGACTTTATATAAAGGCGCTAATTGAGCCAAAGACAATAGATTGGCCGCAGCTTGTTTCGATAATGGCCGAAAAACCCGCAAAGATTATCAGTGTTGATAAAGGAACTTTAGGCAAAGGAAAACAGGCTGATATAACCATCATCGACCCGGATTACGAATGCACGGTTGACGTAAATAAATTCCATTCGAAAAGTAAAAACTGCCCTTATAACGGCTGGAAACTGAAAGGCAAAGTTGAATATACAATCGTCGGCGGAGAGATAAGATACTCAGCGCAGGAAAATTAAAGTGCTGATGATCGACGGCTACAACCTGCTCAAGGCGGTGCAGAACCTTTTGGAACAAGCCTCTGATTTTACTGATATTCAGCTTTGCCGAATGGTTGATGAATATCTTTACAGAACAAAAAAGAGAGGGCAAATTATCTTTGACGGCGTTGGGCCGAGAGATAAATCGGGCTTTAATAATTTGAGAGAACTGGAAGTTATTTTTTCAGGCACAATTCACGAAGCCGATGATGTTATTGAAAAACTGATTCGAGAAAATTCCGCTCCGAGAAACCTTGCCGTCGTCAGCAGCGACAGACGTATAAAAACCGCAGCGAATAAAAGAAAGGCGGACGCCGTTGACTGCGTCGATTTTTGGACAGAGGTAATAAAACAGCTCGAGAAGAAAAAGAAAAAGCAGATTGAACCGCAGGCAAAATTTTACGGCATAACCGAGGCCGAAACGGAATACTGGCTAAGAGAATTCGGATTTCTAAAATAGATTCAGGAAAACAATAATGGCGTATACAATCGGACTTGACTACGGAACAAATTCGGTAAGATGTGTTATCGTCAATACTAAAAACGGCGAAGAAACCGGAACGGCTGTTTTCCCATACCCATCAGGCAAAGAGGGAATCATTCTCGACCATTCAGATGCGAATTTGGCAAGGCAAAACCCGGCTGATTACATAAAAGGCATCGAAGAAAGTATTAAAAACGCGTTAAAAGATGCGAAGAAAAACGATAAAAACTTCAAACCCGAAAAAATCATAGGTATAGGCGTTGATACAACAGGCTCAACACCAATTCCTGTCGATAAAAACGGCACTCCCCTGTCAATGCTGCCTAAATTTAAAAATAATCCAAATGCGATGGCCTGGCTGTGGAAAGATCATACAGGATATGCTGAAGCGGCCCAGATTACTGCCCTTGCGAAAAAATATCATCCCGAATATCTGGCCAAGTGCGGCGGAACATATTCATCCGAATGGTTCTTCAGCAAAATCCTGCACTGCCTGCGAGTTGATAAAAAGGTTTTCGATGCCGCATATAGCTGGGTCGAATGCGCCGACTACATACCGGCTGTTCTTGTCGGCGATACGAAACCAGAAAATCTAAAATGCAGCAGATGCGCTGC
>JBAVNP010000063.1:0-3199 GCA_049691175.1 Sedimentisphaerales bacterium | reverse complement strand
CCTTTTACTGAATCCGGCCGTCATACCTCCTTTCATCCTGATATGTGCCAGGAAAACAGTCTTCTCCTTGTTTATTGTTATTTTTTTCCTTCGCAGGAAGGCTGATAGACTTATTGATGATGAAATTGCGGGTGCTGTGGGTTTGTAGATAGACAGACTGTAATGATGGAATAAATGAGGGGAATAACGGCGCAGCAACTGCGCAGAAGTGAAAACAAATAATATCCGTATAACTTCTTCTTTTAATCCGCATAACTTCTTCTCAACAAGCCTAAACGTGCTTCTTATGCTTTCCCTGTTTCTCTGCTGCCGAGACTAAACTTAAAAAATCGGCAGCACCGCATTGACATAATGCGGCTAATTAATCCTGTAGAATTCCAGATGAATTAAAAGAAACTGGTTTTCAAACAGCGCAAAGCCTAAAAACGCGCGTAAAATCTGCGCAAAAGCTTTGGTGTTTTCTCCTTAATCAGTGGGTAAATGCTGAAAAACGCGCAAAAACCCCACATTCCCAGATAGCGCATTTTCCCCGAGTCCCCAATCTTGGTGTGAATTATACCACAAACAGTATAGGTTTGTCAAGAGGAAAAATCAGATATTTTTTTTGGAGGGTTTTTACCGCGAAATTATAGGACGTTGTTAAGCGGTGAACTGTAACGAAAAAGGGGTCTTTGCGAAGGCCCGATATGCCGTGGAAGAGACAAGGCTTTTAGGCCTTGTATTGCCGTTTACGCGATTTGCAGAGCGTAAGCATTAAGCCGATGCTCAGCATAGCAACTGTCGCAGGTTCAGGAATTATCTGGATGGCTATCGCATTGCCGAGGACATTCTTTTCTATCCAGGCAGCTGAGCCGGAGCCGCTTATGGCAAATAAATTATTTTCGAGTGTAATCTTAATATGTGTCCAGTCTGCCGGGACAACGTCAAGATGCGTCCAGGCCTGCCACTGGCCATTTGAGTCGGCTGGAGGCCTTTCAGGGAGGTCGGTTATAAGACTGCTGTTTAAAGTATCCGCCGTGTCCAGATTTTCGACGGACAGTATGCCAGAAACCTGAACCAGGCCGTTGCCTGAAATGCCATAATCGCCATATTCTGTAATTGAAATGTTCCGGAAGCTAAAGCCGGGATGGGCGAACAATTCAAATTCAAGCGTGTCAGAAACGGAATCGGTTTGCCTGTCAGCACTTTCTGCCCTGAACGTTGAAGGAAAGAACTCTAAGGTGTTTCCGTCGACAAGAGTCGGGTCGCCAAACAAACCGTAAAGACTTTGACCGTTTTGCCAGTCGAAAAAGTCGGCGTTCCCTGTCGGATTGCTCCAGAAGATAGCTGCCTGTGCGGCTGAGAACACAAATAAAACAAATACCGCGACAAGAAACTTTGTTTTCTGCATACTATCCCTATAAATATAGTTTTTCCCTGTGTTTTGCCGCCAAAGGCGGCGAAACCCCTTGAATTTAGACCGTAAGCCCCAAAAGCTGCACTATGGGTGCAGAAGGACTTTCCTTATCTTTCACGAATAAAATATAATAAATAAGTTGGGTGGAATCAAAAAGGGCGGTTTCTTTTTAAAAGAGCAAAAATGCCTATTGCCAGCAGGACGATTGTTGCGGGTTCAGGAATTGTATAATCGTAAACAATAGTTACATTGCCTGATATACTTGCGGGAGTATTTATAAGATATCTAATGTCGCCGGAGCCTGTGTAATTGGACCACTGAGAAACGCTGACAATAAAATCATAGGAATCAGTTCCCAGATATGGTCCCCAGAGAGAGTTATCTACATAACCTGATTTTGAATCAAAAACAAAGCCGCCATTATATTCGTTCCCATCAGGCGGCAGAGGGCTGTAATCATTGGCATCATCACCGACATTGCTGCTGAGGATTATTGATAATAAATTATAAGCTTGAATTTGGTTTGGAATAGAACCGAGTGATACATCTGCCGAACTAAAACCGGCGTTTGCGCCGAATTCAAAAGTTCCGCAAGCGTTAATATCAGCGTCATTGTCAATTATAATTGTGCCGCCGCTGGATTGTAAAGCAAGTGAAATATGGATGGAATTAAGATTGCCAAGAGCCGGATTAAACTGGTTAAAAGTCAAAGTCCGGTAGAAATTAGATGTTCCATTAAAGTCTTTTATATGAATATCTGTCGCGGCAAAAGCCGGTGCGGCAACTGCAAGAAAGACAGCGACAAGGAAGGTTAAGAATTTTTTCGGCACATTAAATCTCAGACCCCCAGACCCCGATTCTCCAGTTTTTTATTTTAGCCTTATTTCTTTCTTCCAAGAATAGCCAGCCCGCCCAGGCACAGCAGGCCGATTGTTGCCGGTTCAGGAACCTCGGTCTGGCTGTAGAACTGGTAGAACTCGCTGATGTGTGCTGAACCATTGATGCCGCCGGTGACGGAAAGGTCCTTGCTCCATATCCAGATTTCTTTGGTCGGTGCGAACTCGGCGTCGTCCTTCAAGAAAGCGCCGCCGTCATTAGGGTCCTTGGAGCAGCTAAGTGAGGCAATTACGTTGCCGAATGGCGCATCCCTAACATCTTCACCAACGGTAACTCCACCGGTGCCGGTGGCTGAAACGCCGCTGATGTCCATCCCAACGTCCTTGATAAAATAGTTATCATAACCTGGCAGGATGGAAATCTTAAACTTTAAATTAGTGTTGACGTACTGGCCTGAAAGTGCAACCCATGCAAACTGAAACCTCAGGCCATAGTCGCCTGTCGTGCCGTTTTGGCCACCCTGAACGAACACTGCGTCGGGAGATGGGCTGATTGCTCCGTTTATGGCGAAGCCGGAGAAATCGATATCCGAAAGCTTTTTGTCGCCAAAGATGAGGGAATTATCCAGCAGGGAACTTAGCGAGACCGAGTTCGTGCATGGTATCCACGGAATCGGCGAGGCTGATGCAGCAGTCGCTATAAAGATTGCTATAAGCAAGAGAAGTATTGAACAATGTTTTTTCATTGTTTTTTCCTTTTTCCTATTAAGAGTTATTTTTATCGCTTTAAACTTGCCCGCCTGCGGCGGGAACGCGCGCAAAATCTCTAATCGGATAACTCTTCTCTCGCTTAAACAATAAAGATTTGACTAAAATCCGCCTCCAGCGGACAAGTCGATTCACAAAGCAATGCGAAAAAACAAACCTAAGCTGGATAACAAGACGCTTTGTACAATAACCCTTAACC
>JBAVNP010000062.1:0-4930 GCA_049691175.1 Sedimentisphaerales bacterium | reverse complement strand
TTCGCGCTCTTTAAAAAGTTTTTATAGCTTCCTTTGTAAGCAGGTTTGTAAGCACATAATATCTGGTTGCACATCCTACTACTAATCCAAGGTTTACAAGTGGATGCCATCAGACCATTGGTCCGATGGTATAGCCAACCTTTGAGCACCGGATTATATATCCGATGCTCCTCTAAAGTATCTATTTTAAACAAGAGGCCATAACAGATTTTTGCTTAAAAATAAGGTTACAAGTGAATATACGATCGTACATTGTAACTGATGACTGGCACTTTTTTGACACTTTTCGGATGTTTTTGACATTTGGCCAGTTGACAAAACCAGCGAAAACCTTTATATTGCAAGCACTTAAAACTTAGGCGCCCGTAGCTCAGCTGGATAGAGCAACGGATTTCTAATCCGTAGGTCGCAAGTTCGAATCCTGCCGGGCGCGTTTCTGTTTTTTTAAGGCACTTATTCCGGGATTTCAATGAAATATCTTAACGATTTTATCTATCTTCTTGCTCTCGCTGCCTTCAGCCCGAAAATCCTGTTCAGGGTCTTAACACAAAACCGCTACAAACAGGGTTGGCGCGAAAGACTCGGCAAAATAAGCAGAAAATATCCCGATAAAAAGTGCATCTGGATTCACGCTGTAAGCGTCGGCGAAGTCAATGCGACAAAAACCATTATCGCAGAACTCAAAAAACGTCTGCCTGATTATGAAATTATCCTCAGCGCTACTACGGATACAGGAATCGAAAGAGCGCAAAAATTATACGGTAATGAGCTGACAGTATTCTATTTTCCGTTTGATTTTTCTTCCGTTATACATCGCGCATTCAAAAATTTAAATCCGAGCATTTGCTTATTGATGGAACTTGAGGTCTGGCCGAACTTCACTTCAAGAGCGCATCAGTTAAAAATCCCCGTCGTTGTTGTCAACGGCAGAATCAGCGACAGAAGTTTCCCAAAATACAGCCTTGTCAAATTTTTCGTAAAACCCACTTTTAAAAAGGTCTCGCTTTTTCTGGCGCAAAGCAAAGAATATGCCGACCGCTTCATAGCGATTGGCGGACACCATAAAACAACTATCATCACAGGCAGCCTAAAATACGATACCGCTCAAATAACCGAAAAAGTCGAAGGCGCCGACCTGCTTGCCAAACAGTTGAATATCGCAGCCAGGCGACTCTGGGTCGCGGGCGGCACAGGCCCAAATGAAGAAAAAATCATACTCGACGTCTTCGAAAAAATAAAAAAACAGGCCGGTTACAGCGACCTCAGGCTCGTTATCGTGCCTCGCAAACCCGAGCGTTTCAACGAAGTCGCGGACCTTATTAAAAAATCAGGCTTTGAACTTACAAGATACAGCCTGATAAAAGCCGGCGAAAAAAACGAAACCAATCAGGATGCGATTATCCTCGGCGATACGATGGGCGATTTGAGAAAATTTTATTCACTGGCGACAGTCGTTTTTGTCGGCAGAACTCTTGTCCCGATGGGCGGCTCGGATATGATGGAATCGGCGGCGATGGCTAAATGCACTATCTTCGGCCCTTTCACTTTTAATTTTAAGCAGACTGTTCAGGCCCTTTTGCAGGCGCAAGGCGCTATTGAAGTGGAAAACGAAAAAGAACTTCGCTTTGCAGTTCAAAAATGCCTCGATGAGCCGCAATTCGCTCACCAAATCGCCCAAAACGGCCAAAATGTCATCAAAGAAAATCAGGGTGCAACGCAAAAAAGCGTCGATGCCATTGTCGGATTGGTCGTATCTGAGCGAACCTGAAAAGTTCCGGGCATTTAATATTCTTGTTGACTTTCAAAATCCGGTTTGTATAATTTGCAAAATATGTTTTTTTGGCGTATATCCTTTCATCTCTCAAGAGTATGCTTCCAATTAAATTAAAACCGAGAGATACTATTTAAACGGCCTATAGACAGGCCAAGGAGCAGTAAAGTGAGTACAGGAACAGTAAAATGGTTTAATGCAGACAAGGGATATGGTTTTATTACTCCGGATGACGGCAGCAGTGACTTGTTCGTCCACCACTCGGAAATTAAGACATCTGGTTATGCAGGACTCGATGAAAACCAGAAGGTTAATTACGAAGTTGGACAGGGCAAAAAAGGCCCATGTGCAAACAATGTAACCCCGGCTTAACTAATCAACAAGACTTGCATTCTAAAGGCTCGCTCAGGAGGCGAGCCTTTTTTTTGCGCAATTTTCTTCGACGATTTTGATATGCTCAATTCTGCATCCAATGGCCGGCGAATTCAGCAAGGTCAAAAAAGTTGACAATACCATCACCGGAAGGCTGCGGAGCAATATCCGCTGACGGAGTGCCCGGTGCTTGCAGCCATTGGGCGGCCAATACCGCAAGGTCAGTCCAATCCACGACGCAATCCGGCTGAAAATCGCCCGGCGTATAACACTGGCGGGATGAAACTATATTCGACCAGTCGCTTTCAACGCCGAATGAGGTATTTTTGGCTTTGACTCTATACCAATACCATTGGCCGCTGACAAGAGAGCAGAATTGATAATTACTGTCGGTTATCCAGCCGCTGTTGGCGTCAATTACAGAAAAGCCGGCATCTGCGGAACATTGCGCATAATAATTCTGGGCCAGCGGAACAAGGCTCCATGAAATCGTATTGCACGCCGCCGGCGTTATATTCGGCTCATCATCAAGAACCGGTGCGGCAAGGACGGGGGCACAAACAATAAACAGTACATTCGGCACATAAGTGCTGCAAGATACCGTGGGAGAACTGCTGCCTGACCAGCTGAGCGGGTCGCCATTAGTGCTGTTTGATGACGCGTAAACGCTTCTGTTGCCGCCGGGCGTTGAATATCTGCACTGGCCGGAGGATTTTTTTGAAGTGTTGTTATAACTGAAATCAACTAATAAATTGTCCGTGCCGTTATACTCGAAAGGCGTTGAAAAGGTAAACAGCCGCCATCCTATGCTGCCTGCCGGTTCATTAGCCTGATAAACTATTGTCCAGCCATTTGCATCCAATGCACAGGTGCTGTATGCGCTTAATGACGTATATTTCATTCGAATCGTCCAGTTATTCATCGGCTTGCCTGGCACAGTCGTTACGTTCAGGTAAAGTCCATTGATAACACCGGATTTCCCTATCTCGCTTGCCAGATATATCACCTGCGTTCTGGCATCGTGATTGGCAGTATGCATCGGATAATCCCAGCTCGAAGTTCCGGTTCCTATCGTAACATTTGTGCAGGGATTTGGATTTGTCACTAAGCTTTCAATCGCATGTCCCAGATTTATACGTGGTTTTGTAATTGCTACTTTGGAATCGGTTATACTGTCACCGGTTGAAGTGAGGACACTTTTAACCTGAGGCGGTATGAGATAACTTCCCGTGATTGCCTTGGCTGCGGATTGCAGACAGGCTGCCGCTCCTGCGGCATAAGGACTGGCTGCCGATGTGCCGCCGAAAGAAGAATAATAATCGCCGGTCGAATAACCGGCTGAGCCGGCGATATCCGTAGTATAAGCCTGGTTTGAAGGTGCAAGTATACTCAAAAATGAGGCTGTATTCGAATAAGATGTTACCTTGTCAGGCGCCGATGTGTCGATGGAATACCAGCCGGTATCACATCCGGTTGTCGAATACTTTGTCGCACAGGAAGCCGAATTGACGCAGGGATAATATGTTCCAAAAGCCGCGTCATAAACCGCGCCAACCGAAATAACATTGCTCAAACAGGCCGGACTTTCTATCGAATCGCAGTATCCGTCGTTGCCCGAAGAGACAAGCAGCGTAATGCCGGCTGCAACGGCATTGTTCGCCGAGGTTGCTAAAGAACTGTTCGAACTGTCGCATGCGCTGTAGTAACGTCCGCCGCCCAGGCTTGTGCTGATTACGAGGATGGGATTGTTCGGGTCGTCATTTTTATGGCTCACGCACCAGTCCCATGCGGTTACTATGGTGTCTGTGTAAATATATCCGGCACTGTCTTCCACTTTAAGCGCGTAGATTTTTGCATTATAGGCAACGCCGCCGATATAGTCGCCTGTGCTGCCGAGGCTTCCGGCTGCAATGCCGGCACAGCAGGTCCCGTGAGCTTCGGTTGGAAACGGGTCCGAGTCGCTGTCTCCAAAATCATATCCTCCGATAACCTTGCTGTTCGGAAAACCTCCGCCGCCAAGCATCGGATGAGTATAATCAATACCTGTATCACAAATCGCAATCGCTGTGCCCTGCCCGTTATAAGTTGAGCGGTATATAGCGCCGTTGATTAACGGTATGCCCTGCGCGAGATGTTTTTCGACAAGATAAATCGGCTCGATAGATTCCACTGCCGGGTCGTTCGACAATTTGTCCAGCGCCTCCGCTGTAACTTCACAGGAAAAACCGGCCTGATTTTCAAAACGATGCCGCAGCGCCAGCTCCTGCGAGCCGAAAGTCCCAATCACCTTGTCTTGACGGTCCTTTACTTCAGCGTGTAATTGCTTCAACGAATCTTTTGACTGCCAGTTGACAGTTTTTTCCAGCAGCATTTGAGGCTTTTGGAGATTAACAATAACCCTTACTTTTTCGCTGCCCTGCTCAAAACCTTTGAAAATCTCATTAGCATTGATAAATTTGCCTTCGCCCGGGTTTGTTGCGGTTTTGCCGCAGTTGCAGTCATCCGCAGCCCGGCTGATGTTTACAAAGAATATCAGAGTAATAAATAGTATTATTGCCTGGACTTTGTATATTGTCCCCTCAAACAGCGTGATTCTGCCCTGAAAACGCCTTTTTGCCATTTTTTCTTCTTCCGCGACTCCGAGTAAATTACCTGTGTTTTCTATGTTGCGTAATAGACGATTTGAAGGAATCGCATTTTGATTATTATACACTTTTTCGACTGCGAATTCAAGGTTTGTTTAGTAGTTAGCCCCCGAATTCACCTGTCCCGCCATAGCCTTTGGCG
>JBAVNP010000061.1:0-18626 GCA_049691175.1 Sedimentisphaerales bacterium | reverse complement strand
CCATAATTACAACCGGCCCATAAACTCGAGCAGAGGAATCTATGTGGGAATCGGTACCTTTCCAAAGAGTTCGTAATTCGTCCTGTCTGGAAACAGGAAAATTAAAAATATTTCCGCGACTGCTTTCAAGGTAATAGACCATAGCATTTATGTACTCTGAAAAATTACGGAAACCCCCTACAGGCATAGATAATCTTGCAGCATAAATATTTTTGCCAACTCGTAACATTGCAGGAATTAAACTTTCTTTAATATCATAGTAACCTTCAACTGGTATATGCTCCAGAATTGTCGGCTCACAGACATAAATCCCTGCAGACTCGCCGTTGGGCCTGCTATTTTCATCGGCTGGATTCAATACTACCGTTAACTCACATTGACCGCGATAATGTGCCTCAATCAGGGTCTCTATATCCGGAACATTAACCATACTTGCGGGAAATACCAATAACAGTGAATTTTTTTCTCCGTTAACTGCTTGGCGGATGCTCCCTGCGGTGCCTGCCGGCAGAGAGGATTCCGAAAATTTCAACTCCATATTAGGATAGCTGTTACCTTCAATAGCTTTTCGCATTGCTGTATCGTCGCTATTCGAACATATTATTGTTTGTTTCACTCCATATTCTGATAAGCGAAACAGTAAATGTTCAATAGCAGGTCTATCAAATATCGGCCACAGGGCTGTGGATAAACGTGATGCCAACGGATAGCGACCAAAGTCTCGCTCTCCCGCCAAAATAATACCGATAACATTCTGTTTGTTTTCGCTGTATTTACTCATTTGTTTTTTATCGGAACACAACTATCAGGAAACTAAGTTTTTCGTATACGTATATCATTAAAAAACTTTTAGTAACACCTGAATAATTCTTTCGGAAGCTTTACCGTCCCACAAGTGCGGCCGACTTTTCTTTTTCACACGGTGCAAACTCTCTCGAAAACCTCGCAGTATTTTGTCGGTATCAGTGCCTACCAACATATTAGTGCCTTCGGTGATAGTAATTGGCCTTTCAGTATTTTCTCGTACTGTAAGACATGGTATCCCCAGAACAGTGGTCTCCTCCTGGATTCCGCCAGAGTCCGTTATGACAATTTTCGACTCCGACATCAACTTCATAAAATCAAGATATCCCAGTGGTTCTGTCAACATTATATTCGGAAAATTATTCAGATTCCGTATCAATCCGGTTAACTCAAATTGTTTGAGAGTACGGGGATGAACCGGAAACACAACTTTTATTTCATCTTGGATTTTGACCAAAGCATCCAGTATGCTGCGGAAAGCCTTACACTCATCTACATTGCTGGGTCTGTGTAAAGTAACAACACAGAAATTCCCTGGCAAAAGATTCAGCCTGACAAGTATATCTGACTTATCGGCTTTTCTTTTGTGCATATCGAGCGTATCTATCATTACATTACCGACAAGATGAACTTTATGCCCATCGATTCCTTCATTCTTGAGATTGGTAACACCGCTCGGCTCCGTAACAAACAAAATATCACTAATAGCATCTGTCAGAATACGATTTATCTCTTCGGGCATTGTCCGGTCAAAGCTCCGTAGACCTGCCTCAACATGAATTGTTTTTATACCGAGTTTGGTTGCAACCATTGCACAGGCCACAGTGGAATTGACGTCGCCTACCACCAGAACAGTATCGGGCTTGCATTCGAGCACAACTGGCTCAAACCGCTTCATAATCTCGCCCGTCTGCTGTGCGTGAGAACCAGACCCAACCTCAAGATTAACATCGGGCCGCGGAATCTCTAAATCCTCAAAGAAGTTATCACTCATATTATTTGAATAGTGCTGGCCTGTATGCACCAATACAGATTCAATCTCAGCCGTTTTGCTGCAAGCCTTGAGAATACTTGCAATCTTAACGAAATTCGGCCTCGCCCCTGCTACATGAAGTATCTTCATCGCATATCCTTTCGTGCTCTTAATTGGACTCGACCTAACCTTTGCCGGAGAATCTCCCGCATACCGAGCCAGATGAATAGAGTATTAGTTACCAGGTATCGCTTCCACATCCTTCGTGGTTCTTGGATTATTCTAAAAAGCCACTCCAGCCCTGACTTCTGCATCCAAAGCGGAGCTCGTTTAGTAACACCGGCAAGAACATCAAAACTGCCGCCAACACCATGACACACCGAAACATTGATAAAATTTCGCCATTTTCCGAGAAAAATCTCCTTTTTCGGCGAACTAATTGCCACAAACAGAACATCTGCTTTACTACTCTTTATATCCTCAGCGACACTTTGTTCCTGGTCTTCGGTAAAATATCCGTCTTTATATCCGGCTATGCAAACACCTGGATAATTCTTTTGCACGGTTTCTATGACCTTACATAACACATTTTTTTCGGCACCGAGGAAATATACTCGATAGTGTTTTAGATCTGCTTGTTTTAGAAGTTCCAACATAATATCTATCCCTGCCACTCTTTCCGGCAGAGGTTTGCCCACCATCTGGGAAAGCCATACAATTGGCACACCGTCAGCTAATACTAAATCCGCTTGCTCGAGGCCGGTGCGCAACCCGGGGTTTTTCTGTATATTCACAATCTTTGCAACATTTACGACCCCAAGAAGTAAAGGATTCTTTCGATAAATATGCGATTCGCAAATGCCCACTACATCTTTCATGCTAAGTGAGTGAATCTTGATTCCGAGCAAATTTACTACAGGGTATTGTATCAAATCGTATGTTTGCATTAGCTCACTCTCAATCCGATATTGCCTTGTGGTCCGCCCATGCGTATAGAATCCATCCTAAATGATAAGGCCTGCATTCTTGATTAACACGAAAACTATTAATGCATTTACTGGTCAAATGATGTAACTTGTCCAGTCCTGCAACAGAACAGATGCTTCTTATTTTTCTTGATAATTTAGCCGGTTCATTTCTTTCAATATCCCGCCAGATAATACCTTCTTTCGGATGTACTATGTTCTCCCCCATTTCATTAAAACCAAAATCCCACCGCAGACCAAGATTAATTTTGTCGGAATGGTTCTGCTTACTGGCTTTGTCACTTGCCATAATTGCCATCGGCGCCATCCCATCCTGATGTACGGAGAAGACCGGATATTGCTCACAAATTCTTTTATGTGTAACATCATAATGCCACCACCACTGTCCGAGTTCACCCTGATATTGACATATTTTTTCTGTTGCCTGTGCTGCAAAGTCAATACTCTGGTGATGATTACACAAAAAACCGTAATTAGACAATGCGACAATTGGATAAACCTGGTCGGCAAAACAAGATATATGCCTGCTGATCATTTCCTTCAAACCCGGCCGATGATGCCTGTAAAAAAGCCTGGCGTCAGCATCAAAAAGCAATAACAGCCGCTTATGAGCATCATCCAGAACAGATTTTAAACTGATTTTTGCGAAATCAGACTGTTGAACCATCAAACAGGCCTGAACTACCCAGCCCAGTTCAACAGCGTTACATCGAGCCGACTGGATAGGCCAACACTCCTTCAGTGCCCGGGCAAATTTTTCACAGTCATCGGCACTACTTTGAATTCCCGCCCAAAGTGATAAGGTAATATCACCAATATCTGTTATGTTTTTGAAGTTGTCAGATATTTTTGGCCACAATTCAGGCAGATTTCCCTTGTCGTCATAATGATATTGGAGCCATTTAGCAATACCGATTTGGCTTATCGCCGCATACCGTACACTGGCTCCTCTCGAATGCCACTGCCCCTCAGAACCAATATCTGCCGTATATGGTAATTCAAAATAGTTTGCCGGGTAAAATCGAGATAGTCCTGTCTTGGCCGTCTTGCACAACAATTCGACTCTTTGGTTTAAATTCATATTCATTTGCATATTGTGTACTGTGTGATTAACAATCAATTAAGTTTTTACGTGCTTAAGGCAATATCCTAATCTCAGTAGAAAACCTCTGATTGCCTCGAAATGTTCCACGGCACAGAAAAGTACTTATCGGTATTTTCCTGTCATAGGCATTACTAAACCATCCACAAATCGGGTTTTCACTCCCGGCTAAAACGCTGCAATCGAGTTTCTCATCAAAAGTCACCATAATCTTTCCGCTGGTTTTTGATATTTGCCAGGTTTTTTTGCCGAATTTTTCCACATGACACTGTGACGCCAAGTGGAAATATTGCTCGACTTCGTGACCAGATTTCATTTCCAAATAATCATCCATAATTATGACTTCTCGTTCTTTGTCGAACTTTATTGCTCTCTTATGAGTAACCGGGTCTTGTAACCTATGATAACCGTCATGCCATCCGCTTATTTTGTCATATTGCTCGCTGCTAATCCATTCGTCAACAAATGATTTGGCTTTATCTGTCCAAAGGAATGCGCCTGCCATCTCTGACTGGTTCTGCCTGTCAATAACAATTGTGTTATGTGCTCCTGTTGAACGAAAGTAATTCCGATAAGGATTATCAGCTATATAAATATAAGAGCCGGTATCTACAAAATATGGCTGTCCGTAAGCACTTAGTATAAAACTTAGGGCATCAGCGTGTCCGTGAGCAGCTATTGACTCAAAACCTAAGGGACCACAATCAAATATTAATGTGGCGTGGACAGTTCCATTACTTTTCAAAATATAGTAACCACCCTGATGAAATTTTTCTGAGAGGCCCGCAGGTTCAACAACCGCTAAATTCTCATACTGGTCTCTGCCTCTCTCACCAAGCAGCCAAAAAGAAGTTTCATCAAATATTTTGGCTTTAGCCTTTAAATCAGCTCTGTTAAAAAGCACAGAAGATATCACCAGAAGTGAATAGCATGTATTGATTCCCGATTCTGTAAGTACAACGGCCTTGCCGTCGTCACTGTCTCCTATATCCGGCACAGAGCAATCACTATTAGCCATTGCTGCAATAAAGTTTACGCTCTTCTCAAGCATTTTCCAGTACGAATCAGGGAATTCAATTTCATTTGTCCGGCCCAGTAATCCAGCCAAAAGAAAGAACCACAAACCAAAGATTTGATAGTGGAGCGCCTGCTCTTTATTCACACCATCCGCATAATGCTGATGAATAATTTCTCTGCAAAGAATGTTATAAGCTTTTTTGCTATGAGATCTCATTTTCTCTATATTGCCAAAACAGACACTCGCAATAAAGACACCAGCCGCTTCTCCAACAAGATGGTTATTGGCTGACGAATACGCTGCATAGTTGGCAGTTATATAATCCACGTGGCTTCTTACCAACGACTCTATCATTTGGCAGGCCTGAGTGTCTTTTTTAAGATAATTCTTGAGGAACCTTGTTATCCAACAAAGAGAAATAAGTCTGATAGCTGCCTCCATCGGCATTATCCAGTTCACCCCCATAAGATAGTGAGACTGTTTGACGAAACCTTTAATCTGCTTTATGGTCTCCTCAGCATATTTTTCTTCGCTAGTGAGATAGTAAGCTTTTGATAGGGTAACCAGATGCTGTAATCTGGGTAATTCCCAGAAATATTTGAAATCACCATAAGATTCACTATCTCGGTAGTCCATCCACGGCCCGAACAACAGGGGCGTGTTGATATCTCTTTTATATTCGCGATTCCAGTTGATTTCCACACCCAAATCAATCTCACCAAGTGCCAAATAGTTATAGCGGTGTTCCATAAGCTTATCAGCAGCAGCAACAGTGCCATTAATCCATTTCTGGGGGATATCTTCGGGCCGCATGTCTGAAAGACCGTAAAATTTGATATTATCTGTTTTTTCAAGTACCTTGGGAAGATTTACACAATTTCTTTCATACTGTAACTCCCATCGTTTGCGAAGAAACCTCGCACAAGTTTGCCATAACAGGCGCTTTATACGCCAGACAATCTCCCCCGGACACATCGACATTAACCTGCGATAATACCACGAAATTTTCATAGTACAAAATATCTATCAGGACCGTGACTACTGCTGTAGTTATTTCATTGCTTCCTGAACTACAGGGTTGAAACCCCGATGTTTTCCTTTGTTTAAGTCTCTTTCTATAACAGCCACAATCTGTTCGGCCTTACTGTCCCAGGTTTCATTTCTTACGCTTTCTTTTCGCTTCTGCCTGTTCTGTGGGGTATTGTCTTCTACCGCCTGGCGCACTTTGGACACACAATCATCATAGTCATCTGCTATATAGGTTACATTACTGAAAATCCTTGCCGCTGGAATATCCACTGAAACAAACGGGTTACCCAACGCAAGGTACTCCTTTATCTTAATAGGATAAGAATGCTTGACCCACCTGTTTTTTTTCCACGGCAGTATTGAAACATTAAATACCTTGCCGTAATGCGGGATATCTTCATAAGCTTTCTGTCCCAGAATATAAACATTTTTGAATTTTCTCAGACACTCAACATCTGACGACAATGGCCCAATGAGAACAAACGACATATCCGGAAGATTTGCCGCCAAGTATTGCAGAAGGTCAAAATCAAAAGTCTTGTCACAAATATCACCGAAATAACCAATTATTGGTTTGGGTATCTCCACAATGTCCGAAGGTATGTAATCCGATTTCTCTGCATCCGCAAAAAAATGAAAGTCAACTCCATGACCTATTAAAAGAGAATTTGGATTCTGTTTGACACCCTCGTGGTACATAGTGGTATCAACATACAGGACCAGATTGGACAGCCGAGTCAAATCTTTATCCAGAGAAGCTATATAGGGTTTGTTAATCCCAGGCATTTCCTCATAAATGTCGCTTCGTTCATATACGATGTAGCTGTGGCGCATTCTCTTAATCACTTCCCAGGCAGGCGGGCAACCCACATAGAAAATGGGATTCCGTATACGTAAGACAAACATGGCAAGCTTCACTTGGACTAGGATAGAGTATGTATTCAATACGCGGCCAAACGTACTGCCCCAGAAAGGCAACGAGATGGGACTCATAACGTACATACCACTATTCCTGTCCTTTCGCAGAAAATGGGCAATGCTGCGGATTTTACGGAATATCTTGTGCAGGGCAAGCCGGTCTCTTTTGAGATTCGGGACCCGCATCCCCAAAGAATTTACGAACAATATCTTTGTATGTTTCGCCAATCTTGTCATCACTTGCGGGGCAAATAAGCCCCTATTGTGATACCACCAGTCACATCCTGCAAAACAAACAATCGGTAGCTTTTCTTGCTTCACTTTGTGTTTACCTGCTGTAAGGATTCGTTCCGTAACCAACATTTGATATAAAAGATAATGTCAAAATTATGCCTTTTTGGCGAAGTGTTGTATTATGCCATTTCAGCCTTTTCTATACGCTTCCCTCGATCGCTTCTTTATTCATTAGCAATTTTTTCCAGTCCGTCAAACAGTAATAGCTACCTATCAAATAGGTCCCTGTAGTTTCCATTGATTTTTTTCTTTCATTTTTGCGAAGTATTGCCGCAGCAAACCAATAAGGAACTCTCAAAAGGAGAAACAATGCTGTAAGCAGGCGAGCAACAGGAAAACTCAGTTTGTTCCTATGCAGTTTCATAAAAATCAACCCGCTTCCGTGCAACTGCAGTCTGAACCTTCTGGCCATCTGTCTTGTAGTTTGGCCTCCATAATGAATTATTCGGCCATCGGGAATGAACATAATCTTCCAGCCGTTTTTTCCAAAACGATAGCACCAATCCGGGTCGTCACCATACACAAAATATCTTTCATCCATCAGACCTACTTGCTCGATGGCCTTTTTCCGTACCAGAGAGCAGGAGCCACATACTGTCTCTACTTCTCTTATAGAGTTGAAATCCCACCATGTCATCTGCTCCCTTCCGAAAAATTTGCTTCCAGGAAATATTTTGTAAAGATATGTTGCAGACAAAAACATGTTCAGCAGGGACGGATACATGAAGCAATTTCTTTGTAGAGTCCTGTCAGGGTTTAGAACTCTGCAGCCAACTACAGCTGCTTGTGGTTGCGAATCAGCAAACTTAATCATTTTCGTTATCGCATTGTCCAAAACAATCGTATCTGAGTTTAGAAGAAGAACATACCTTCCCTTGGCTATTTCGATTCCCTGGTTATTGGCTTTTATGAATCCTCTGTTTTCTGCGTTTTTGATTACTTTGACTTCGGGAAACTCTTTTGCCACCATTTCAATACTGCCATCCTCTGATGCGTTGTCAACATATATAACTTCGAAGTTTATTTCTCTGATCTGCTCATAAACGGATTTTAAGCAGTTATACAGTATTTCCCGAACATTCCATGCTACGATAATTATTGATACATCCATAAGGTTCTCTGTCAACTTGCAAAATTTGTCAAGTGAGCGTTCCCGCAAAGATTCGAATCACAAAGTTTGTTTCTTGAACACCTTGACATTGTAGAACAAATCATCGTCATAGTTTTCAAAATCGGCACGATGCTGGAACAAATGCTCAATTATATCTTCTATCGTATATCGCGGCTGAAATCCGAGGTAGGTACTGGCTTTGTCGATTGTGACCTTATAGTTGCGGAAGTCCTGTATATTTTTCAATTCAACATTTATTTTTCCGCTTATAAGATTCTCCATCTCGCACTTTACCATGTCACCAACCTGGCCAACCGTATAGTTACCCGATGTGATATTGAAAACTCCGTTTAAGGAATAATCTGCCTGGATAGCCCTTAAATACGCTGTAGCAGCGTCTCTGATATCCAGGATGGGGCGCCAAATCGACGGGTTGTTGACTGTTATTTTCCTTTCAGTTATCGCGAACTTGAACATTGTGTTTACGATTAAATCCAGTCTCATCCGTGGACTAAACCCGCATACAGTTCCCTGCCTGAGAGCTATAACTGAGAAATTCTTATCTATAAGCTGAAGCACCCCCCTTTCGCCCTGCAGCTTGGATATACCGTAGGGGTAACCGCATGTCACCGGGCTTTCTTCGTTGTATAGTTCGTTGACTGTATATCCGTAGACAGAACAGGATGATGCGTAAATAAATCGTTTTACGCCTGCTTTTTTCGCAAGAAAAGCCAGGTATGACGGCAAAGCTCCATTGAAAATAAAATTCATAGACGGGTCGAATTCTGCCATCGGGTCGTTAGAAAGGCCGGCCAGAAATATAACTTGTTCGTATCCTTTGAGGTCCTGTTCTTTGCACTTGAACAGGTCCTTTTGGGCGGCTTTTACAGTTTTGGGCAAGTTATTGCCGAACCACATCAAATCGATAACTTCAACATCGTAGCCGCGTTCAATCAGAAGCGGCACAAGAAATGTGCCTATATACCCGGCCCCGCCTGCAACTAAAATTCTCATTTTATAATCTCCTATTCAACAAATTTTTCTTGTACTATTTCATTGTATTTTTCGCAGTTAAGTGACGTATCTTTCGGTACGGCAAAGTTGACACTGTGTGTGGATAATTCGCCTATACTTTTGGTTACGTCTAAACTTTTTGCGTACTCATATACTGTTTTTCTCCTGCCCCCGACATGTACGGTTCCTGTAATATCTTTATCGAGTAATTTGGCAATCTTGCCGGCAATAACTGATACGCTTTCCCTGCTTGTCCACTGGTCAATAAAAGCCTTAGGATATGGGAAAACATTTGGCCCGAATGTTGTTCTGATTATTAGAGATTTATCATACATTCGCACCGCACATTCGCCTCCTAATTTTGACCACGCATATTTATTGACCGGGTAAACCGGGGCGGTTTCCTTGTAATCGCCTTTGTCCCCATTGAACACATAATCTGTCGAAATATAAATCAGCCGAATGTTAAATTCCATACACAGTTTCACAACATTGGAGGTACCTGCGATATTAATTTCAAGGGCTTTGAGCGGGTCCTTTTCTATCAGCGGCGGCGACGTAAATGCCGCCGCATGAATTATTAAATCGCAGCCATTCGACTCCACATATTTTCTCATCTGCTCGTAGTTAGCGACATTAAACTCTTTTGAAGAAAGATAGTTTATGTCGGGTCGTATTTTCACAAACTCCGACCCTAACAGCCCGCTGCCTCCGGTAAAGATAATTCTTGATTTGCTGGACAAGCGTCAATCCTCCTGAAGATGCTGTATCTTACAATTTTCCGTAAATGAAATTATTGGAACGTTCATCGGTTTCCCATTTACTGATGGTAAATCCGTTTTTGTCTTTATCGGTTATCAGGCCGGTTGCCGGCACGACCGCATCATATATTTTTTTCAGTCTCTCATCACATAACGACCAGTCAATATCCTGCGACAAAGGTGAAATACCCGCCTCGCAGCCCTGACTGTATTCTCCGGAACAGAAGTATTCGATAACGGTGTCTTCTGTGAAGAAGTTGCCGTGTGCAAATCCCGGTGGAACCCAAATCCACTCTCCGTAGTCGGCTTGTTTGTCTGCTGGCATATCGTAAAGAACTATTTTACCGAATGTCGGAGAGCCTTTTCTAATGTCCAGAACCATATCAACCATTCTGCCGGATACCGTTCTGACAAGTTTTCCCATATACGGATTCCACTGAAAATGCAATCCCCTGACAGTTCCCTTTTTTGAGTAGCTTTCATTACACTGTAAGAATAATGTCTCCTTCATAAAGTTCATGTCTGGATGATTCAAAAAATCACTCTTTCTATAGTGTTCTGTGAAGTACCCTCTGTGGTCGCAAAAACGAGCGAATCTGATTATTTTTACAGCTTCAATTTGTAATGTTTTTACCGTGAGCAATTTCATTTTCGCATCCCGTCAAATAAATACATCATGTTATTCCGCGCCGGATATTGATATCTGATATTGTCCGTGCTTAAAGGTTGGTTTGAAAACTCTAACTTTTTTGTAAAGGCTACGGATGAGCCTATTATTCCTAAAATAGAATAGAAAAGAGCATTCATCTGCCCAAAGAAACATACACCTTGCCATGCTGCGATTACACCCACAAGCGTACTTCCTAATGACCAGTATAACGCTTTCAATTCAATGTTCTCCGTCTGTCTGCTGGCCTGCGAAAGCATGCGAAATGCCATTATGAGTACCACGCAAAGAGCAATTACTCCAGACATACCAACTTCTACCCCGACCAGAATGAATTCATTGTTCACATCAGTAAAATTACACCAAAAGTATCCGCCTTCCCGGCTGCCCCAGCCAGGATCTTTGCCTCCGTATCCTGCCAACCACCATTCATCAATATTATCAATGGCTGCATCAATTAGTCTTGCCCGCGAGTACCAGTCGCCCTGACCTAAGTTAGCTAAGGAAAGCAACTTGTGATAAGGCTTCTTGCTGCCAATCACGAGTAAAATGCATAAGATAGCCAAAGTCACAAGAATCGGTTTAAGCCAGTGTTTGTATTTCTCCAGTATCAGGCACAAAACCACAATAACCAGCATGCCCCATGGACCACTGGACATGCTGCTAATAGCACCAAGGATAACCATTCCTGACAGCAGGTAAGCTAACTTTCCCCAAAGACCTCGCTGATGCCGCAAAACCCAGATTAGCGGCAGGAACATGACAAAGCAGTTTCCAAACATAATGGGATGACTGAAGGGTCCAACGGCCCGTGTTAACCCCCATCGCAGTTGTGTGGCAAGCATATCTCCTGCCTCAATCTCCCTCGGGCGCCACTGGCGAAAACGTATAAGTTGTAAAAAGGGCTGCCAGCCGGTAGTAGCCTCAACTATGCCGTGTACTGCAAGAGGTGCAATAACCAGGCTGGTTACTTTTATAAAGCGTATCAGCACGTCCTTGTCGGTTATGACTAAACGTGCCGCAAGATATGCAAACCATGTGTCTATCAGAAGACCGCCGCGATTTTCCAACGCAGCAGAGAATGTGTTATTCGTGATACAATATACACCTACGAGTACTGCCATCATAAGTGCAACCCACGTGTCTATTGTCTGCCATACGAACGCACGTCGCAGATTGTTGTTAAACAAACATCGTATAAGTAACACTGTGACTATGATTCGCCCCACAGAAAGATCTATGGTACCTATGCTGACTCTCAGGTAGTCGGGGTACCAAAGCAGCATTGCCACATAAGTAGCTAACGCATATGCAGGTTGCAGCACCAAAGCCAGCACAGAACCAACAATCGCAATTATCAGGGTAATATTCTGCATTTTCTATTAGTAATAATACCGCTTAGACAAGCGGGTTTTGATAGTAGTTTTCAGGCCGACACGTCTATTGCGCAACAGGCTTCTCACCAACAGCATAAAATATCGCAGCCTGCCAAAAAACAGCAATTGGTAACCCGCCATCCAGCCATACCGAGCGTGGTTGAAATCAATCACGAGATGTTTATTGTAGCCGAGCATGTCTTTCACAGTGATGGAATCAGCTATCATATCGCCGCTTTTAATCATTGAGCCAACGGCTTTTTTACCTCTATCAGTTCTAACCATTATTGCCGACCTTCCTTTTCGTTCGTTCTCGACTATTTCATCCTTCCAAGGGTCAGAGACCACGATGTCAGCAAATCGCCCCCAATGGTCCATGCAATTCCAGCAACGCAGATAATGGTCACGAGGCACTAAATGGATAAGCGACCCGCCAAGCAGGGGACGATCCATCAGCAGTTTGTTATTTTCTCCAAAAACTCTGAAGCGGCCGGGCCACCCGTTTCCACGATAACAGATACGACGAACGTCCGCTATGCTCACTCCGCCATCTTTTTCGATGTAAGCTTTTGTGCTTAAGCGAGATGCCATACCGGCACAAACCAGGCCAATCTTAAGAATAATTTGTTCCCGGAGTTTCGGCATCAGTTCCTGAAGTTTTGTAAGTGCTTCTATCATACACGGGGTCCCGACAAATACGTAACGCCCCGGGCGTTTCAGCACCTCGGCCAAGACTGTGCAACTTGAGACAGGAGCATATTTGGAGGCCCTCGCACTAAGAAGCGACTCTCGGTCAGTAGCGATAAATGACTCGGCCACTAAAGGCTGCTTACCTTCACATCGGGCGACAATCCCGCCGTCGGCAAGTCCTTTTTCCATTAGGTGCAAAATCGTTCCTGTTATGAACCCGCCGGAAGAGGCATCCAGACGTATTTCATCGTCTTTCGAATGAATAAGGTAACAATTGTATGCCGCTTTTGCAGGTTCATCAAAAAATCCGGGGTCTGTTCCTTCGAGAAGAAATTCGCTGGGGCATACTTTTAGACATTTGCCGCAGTGTATGCACCGCTCCGCATCGATGCGAGGAAAGTTATACCGTTCTCCGTAGATAAACTCAATGCACGATTTCGGGCATATTACCGAGCATGCACCACAGCCACAGCAGATTTTATGCTCTATAACCGTTTGTACGGATTTTGAATTTTTGTTATCGGTAATTTTCACAATTGCCCCAAACTTCCTGCTTATTACAGTTCAACGTCATCAAACATATTTAGAATCCTCGCCTGCACATCAGGAATTGTCCTGTGTAAATGTTCTGATACATTCTTTCTTTTTTCAAAAACGTTGCGGACGGCCTCAAGAATCTCATTTTCGCTGTGTTGACGCATATCAATAACCATATCCTTTACACCAACTGATTCAAAAACCCCGTAGAATTTCTTGCTGTATGCCAAACCAACAGCAGGAATACCCTGAGAAAGTGCAGCGATACAAGCATGCATCCGCGAACCGATGACAAAATCGCACATCCCGATTACATATTTGATTTCATTCTGGTCATATTTGTCACAGACAAGAAACAGGCGGTTCGCATATTTATTTTTGATGGTTTCATAAATTGCCAGACAGACTTCAATGTCACTTTCCACTGTCCCATGAGGAGAAAATATGTGAGGCACCAAAAGTACGCTGACCTTTTCATTTTTCATAAAAAGATCTATGATGTCATATACCACGGCACGATAGTCAACCTTAAGACTAAACATATTATTCCGGTCATAGCCGCCGTTAAATAAAAGCCCGCTGATATTAAGACCAACTAATATCCCGTTTGAGATTTTGATTTTCTCCAGCGAATCTATCTCCTTATTATCAGGCCTGCGGGAGTCAAGAACAAAGGCAACGTCGGGCGAAAAACTGATTTGTCCATTACCGGCATTGCCAAGCAGGTTATGTAAATATTCTATCCCTTCGCGGTCTCTCGAATAGATTAAGTCAGTTCGCTTAAGAATGTATGCGGCCATAGCTTTAGCCAGAGGGCGTTTAAATGGCCCATACGTCTGAGGCAGCATTATCAACTTTTTGTTGAACAGCAAAACGAGCCATTTGCGAAAGAAACCCAAGATGAACCTTCGCATGCCATAGATGTCGCTGAAACTATCACCACCGGTAATGTCCGCGACAAGGTCCATATGGTTCATACAGTTAAGAGTCGAATTGCGCCGTGCACAAAATCGCCTGAATTTCTCGCTGCGGAATAATTTGAATAGAATCCCATAAAAACACAGCACAACAAAATGATTTCCAAGAAATATATTCCTGCAAAATCGAATAGGCATTTTTTTTATCATCAGGTCTTTGTCGCCTATCCGTAATCGATGCTCCCCCATCTCCCTGCCGCTGTCCAACTGTGTTATCTCCGCATCAGGCCAGCGATGAAGGATGCACTTTATCACTGATTCAGCAAGGGCATTGACACCAAGATTATCTGTCTCAAAGGATGCTCCGAGCAGACAAATCCTGATTTTATTAATTTTATTATGCTCTGTAACCATAAAATTAGAAAGATAGAACCTGCAAAACTAACGATCCGCATTCAGAATTTTGTAGGCACGTTCGCGAAGATTCCTGATTTTCCCACGCCACCCCATGTAGTGTTTCACGTCCCAGGGTTCATCAAGGATGTTTCGCATAATAACCTTGTGCCACGCTTTCGCGTCTTCAATTGTACGTATGCCATGGCACCTGACTCCTGAGCTTACAGCAAGCCACTCCTGGAACCTGCCGATATACGCAAAGTGCTCCGACCATGGGTAATCCATATGCTCGACATATATCAGTGGAAAGTAATATCCATTAACATAACCTTTCTGTGCCATCCGCATCCAATAACTTGATGTACGGCTTGACTCAAGCGGACCACACTCTCTCATAGTCTCGACCTTAACAAGACCGGCGCCGACGCCGGTCCATGGATGCCGCAAAACCTGGTGTCGTCCAAACTTCTGTATCTTATGTTTGGCCCGCTCATAGTCAAAGGTATCGAGAGAAGAAAAATGCCAACATCCAATCATTCCAAACTCGGGGACATCAGCGTGGGCCTTGGCAAGAGGACGGGTCCACCCAGGTGTAACAAAATCATCATCGAAAATAATACCCATCAGGTCCGCCTTCGACTTGGAGACAACGTCATTTACTGCACCATGCAGACGAGAGTTTCCCTTCGAAAAGACCTTTCTAATAATTCGTGGGTCTTCCACGGAAGACAGATATTCTCTCGTGCCGTCCGTAGAACCATTGTCCCAGATAGTGAGAGAAAATTCTTCGGTCGGGTCGGCTAAAATCGCCGGAAGAGCCAGCCGGGTATATGGCAGACGATTATAATTAATGAACAGTAAGTCTATAGTCACTTTCTATCTCCCAAAATGCAAAATCCTGATTTGACGAATATCTGACCATTGATCTATTTTCTACGGACTATCAGCAAAATATAGGAAAACAGTTCGCGGAGTGTATTAGCTCCACCAGGTATAAGTACCCACATTATAAGATATGAAATCATTCCCAAAACCAGGCAGACTACAATCGCAATAATGTCTGACTGACCTGCCAGCAGAAACTCATAAGCAAGGAACATGATAGCAGTTGCTGTCAGACTCGTTATTACCGGGCCCGAAATAGTCTTGAAAAAACCGGAAACAGAAACGGGGGTATGCCGGAAGCTGTACCACAATGATGGAATCATTATCAGGTACTGACTGATAGCATAAGCTAATGCAACTCCACAAGCTCCCCATGGAATACCTATTATATAACTCAGGACAAAAGATATACTTACGAATACTCCAATCTGGAAATACCTCTTACTAAGTCCAAGCGAAACCAGGTTAAGCCCTCTTGTGGTTTCGACAGCCTGGATAAACCCTGCAAAAGCCATTATTTTGAAAATGACATTTGTATCCATCCACTTTGGCCCAAGTAAAAGACGAATAACACTTTCGGAACAAACAAATAAAAAACCCATAAGCGGCATAGTAATGAAAGCAAGGACAAAAACGAGTTTGTAATAGTATTTTGCAAATTCGCGCGGTTCTTTTTGAAGGCGGCTCAGAGCAGGCATTGCAACTGCGACAAGTGGCGCACGTATCTGCGTAATGGGGAGCATAAAAAGGCTGTACGCCCTACTGTACAACCCTGTAACATAGGAGCCGTAAAATCGCCCCAGAAGAATCTTGTCCATATTCCGTGCAAAGTAGTTTATGATTTGAAAGCCTGTAACAGACATACCAAAGTGTACCATAGAACCAACACCAGCACCGCGTACCGGAAGACCAGGACGCCATCGGCAGGCGGCCCAGAGCAAAATTGTGCTGACAGCGGCAGTTCCGACCTGCATGCCAACTAACGCCCAATATGCTTTTCCGCCCCAGGCCAACGCTATTGCAAGAGCAGCTCCGACCAGCATACTGGCGACATCTCTGGTCACAATCGCCCAAAAATTCATTTGTCTTCTAAGCAGTGCCTGATGTTGGATGCCAAGACCAATAAACAGGAAGCTTATCGACAACGCCATTGCAATCATAGTAAGTCGCGGTTCTTTGTAAAACCATGCAATAACAGGTGCCAGGGCAATGGTTACGAGCATTGCGACAGTACAGAAGGCCACATTTATCCAGAAAAGTGTACTAATCTGTTCGTGATTTGTTTCAGCCCTCTGAACAGTAGCTGCAGAAAGTCCTAAATCCTTGAAGGACATCATAAATTCTGTAAATGCCATAACCATAGCTACCAGCCCATAGTCCTGAGGGGTAAGCAAGCGTGCCAGAACAATCGTTGAGCAAGCCTGGATAATAAACCTGACGGCCTGCCCGAAAGTTGTTATAGCGCCGCCGCGAACACAGCGTGCCTTGAAATCGTTCTTCAGGTGCGAGGTGTCGAAGTAATTGTCTGCCGCAGTCAAAGCAAATGCCTGCTCTGCCATTGTGTTACTATTGTCGCTCGTGCCAGGTATCATTCAACTCTGTTTAAACGCATTCTGTCTCTGTCGGTTGCATTAAAATAATCAACATAACTTCATATGGGGCAATACCTTGTCAGGCTTTCAACATTATCTCCGCCAGGAATTCACAATATTTTGATATATCATATTTATCACGGTACCTCTTATAAGCAGCATTCCCCAAAGTCTGGCGCCATTGAGGTTTGGATAAAAGTAAATTTATTTTTTTGGCAAGGTCATCAGAATTATTTATTTCATAAGGGATGCCTGACACACCATTCTCAAAATACTGGGACACAGAATCGATATTCGTATAGATTATGGGTTTTTTGAAAAGCATCGCAGCAAGGGCAACCATCTGCCCAGAGGAGCCGGTCTTTTCTTTCAAAGGTATAATAACCATCTTGGAGTTCTTCAAGTAGCCATGAAAATCCCTTGGACTAGTCTGCCTCAGAACTTTTACGTTGTCAGGTTTTAGATTTACTTCATCTATTTGATTCAGTGTAGAACATATAATAATAAATTTATGATTCACCTTTTTAGCTGCCTCGAACAAGCACTCATAGTCCCGGTTAGTGTATCCTCCGGCGAACATATACTCTTCTCCTTTGCCGCAATCTTCTGAGACCGAGACTTCATGCTGACAAAAAGGAAAATAAATAACCTTAGTCTTGTCCATTAGTTGTGAGTAGAATTCTATTTCATGATCACTTTGGGCTATTAAAAGAATCCCTTTGCTGCTGAATAAAAAACGCAGGATTTTTTGTACAAATTTTTTATCCCCCAAACCATGGAGAAAAAAAGACATTACAATAATATTTCCCCCTGCATTTATAAACGGGAAGATTTTAACAAGAAACAAAAAAGGAATTGCGACCACATGGCTAGCCAATACAATTACATCGTATTTCCTCCTCTTTTTTACCATAAACCTGTAGAAAAAGTAAAAAAAATTGAGAAAAATGACGGTCACAATCTGCCTCTTATTAAGAAATTTGTCTGTCTTGGAATAGCAGGAATAATAAGGAGGCGTGACTGTTGTAACAGTCGCTTTCTGTAAACCTTCCTTTCCATTTAGACAACCGGTCAAATGGCTGGAAAAATTGCTAAAGTAGCCTTCGTAAGGAATTACAACTAATATGTTCATTGCTGTTTACTCTTATGCATTATTGCGTTTCGATGCATAGGCAATAAGATTTATTGAAAAGTCCGACTGTTTGTCACCACTAATAATGTATTTGAAGAACGTACTAAATGACAATTTTAAAACTTGTTTTTCTGAAGGAACACCGCCGTTATCTATAGTAGTGGAACTCCTGATGCTCGACGTGTGATAAAGTGGTAATCGTATCTTCGGCTTCCACTTGTAAACTTCAAAACCTGCAGCATGGAGCGTCTTGTTTAATGTTTCTCTGGTAAAGTGATACAAGTGGCGAGGGGCATCTACTTGAAACCAATTTGTTCCAAGCAACTGACTCTCGAGGCCTCCAAAATTTGGCACTGCAACAATCAAGAGACCTTTATTCTTGAGTATCCGACCACACTCCCGGAGTAAAGACAAAGGATCATAC
>JBAVNP010000060.1:0-3383 GCA_049691175.1 Sedimentisphaerales bacterium | reverse complement strand
TATTCGCATCGCCCGCAACCGATATGGCTGCTCCCATACAGCACAGCGGCACATCAGAATAAATCTGCACGGTAACCTCATCGCCGCTGTTAGGCTCATTGACATCGCAAATCAGATATATTGATGCCGTTTCACCCTCACCGGCCAGCATCGACGACCAGTCGTCTTCCTGCGGTTCCTCCATAAATTCCTGCTCAATCTCAAACGCCATAGATTCAGATGAAAACTCCTGCTCAGATTCCATTGACATCATCATTTCTTCGCTACCGCTAATATTATTTCCATCAAACGGCCAAAGCCAGTGATTACAGAAAATATACAAATCCTTATAATCGATTTTGCCGTCATTATAAAAATCACATCGGTCATTGTAATTAGCATTGCCGTCTAATGTTTTCCACGACCTTGCAAAAACAGCAAAATCGCTGAAATCGACAAAGCCATCCTGCGATAAATCATACGGACAAAACTCATCGGCGCCGATATCGACTCTCGAGTTGCCGTCATTATTGCCATCCATTATTCTGTTTTCGCCATCAATATCTTTTTCGTTGGCGTCCGAAAAATACGGGTCGCCTTTGTCTATACAATTCGAATCATAAGCCAGATGATAATCGTCCACGCCATCGTTCACATCTCTGAATTGGGGATTCAGGTTTATATTGTTAATGCCGGGATAATTGCCCTCGATGCAATTGTAATTCACTTTCGTAAATGTGCCATCTAGACTGTCAACATCATTTCCCCAGATGATATTATTTTTGATGTTCGGGTCACAGTCGCCGCAGATGCCGCGGGAATTATCAGCTATGGTATTATTCCTGATTTCAGCGGACTGAACATAATTTAGGTATATGCCACTGTAACCGGCATTATGATGAATTATATTATTTTTTATGACAGCACTGCCGCCAGAAACATCTATACCGTCATAATTATCAAATTTGCTATTGTTTGCTATATCGCACCTGTCCACAACAATATCAGCATAATCGGCATATATACCACTGGACCAGTTATCCTCAATCCTGCAGCGATTTATTGTCAGGTTGGAATCTTCACAGTATATCCCGTACTCGTTGTTCGTAAAAGTGCAGTGAGTTATTGTCGGATTGGAACTTTTGCAGTATATCCCGTTCGTCGTATTATTCTTTATTTGGCAGCAATTTATTGTGGGATTAGAATTATCGCAGTATATGCCGTAGTCGCCATAGATTATCGTTAAACCCGAAATTACACAGTTGTTATTATTATTCGCCAGATTGATTACAGATCCGCCATATTGACCTAAACCATAAATTCTCGTATTGTTCACAACCGACCAGTCGTCCGGAGCAACGCTTCTTAATGTTATAGATTTAATTCCAAAATCAGGCTTTTCAAAATAGCAACCTTCGGATGCCACAATCACATTATTGCTGTCCGCATCATCGATAGCAGACTGAATAGTGTTATAATCTGTCTCTTTCGTGATATTGCGAACCACCGACGGCACGAATAAGCCGCCGACCGCGACTCCCGCAGGGCGCAGGGCCGGGGCCGGTTGGACTGTAACCAATATCGGAACAACTATGCTGCAATGTCAGATTACAGTCATATACGCGAAAATCATTATTGGTTGTTGTGCAATAGACAAGGCTACTGTCTTTGTCAACATCGATGCCGATAATATATTGGTTCTGGCCTACATTTGTATCAATGCTGTTATGGTCCGATAGGTTTGTCCGTACAAGGTATTGGTGGCCAAAAAGGCCCTCTTCTCCCTCTATACATTGCCCTGTGTAAAGATACCCACGGCACGGGTCAACTGCTATGCCGACAGCAGGATGGGAAATAGTAAAACTGTTATTCGGGTCATACTGCCAAGAGTTAGTATCATAGCAGCGTATCGTGTTTGTGCCATCTGTTACATATAAACGGCCAGTGTTTTCATCCAGCGCAAGATCATACATTTGAGGATTTGGAGGAGGTGAGGTTACCATGTACACCATTTGGCTCAAGAGTTTTATTCGCATCGTTCCATTTATACACATAAAGGTTCGAGGTTCCCCGTTCGGCAACATAGATTTTCTCTTTTACCGTATCGACCGCGATGCCGGCAAAACCACGACGGGCATTAGGCTCTGTAAATTCGCCGGGATTCACAAGGTTTTTGGCAGATACCCATGTGATTACCGAAGAACCGTCGTAAGTTGCGAACAGCAATTCTTTTTCCGGCCAGGCAGCAAGGGCGATGGCGCCGCCTCCATTTTGGGGTAAAGCGGACGTCGCCTGAAGTGTTATATTATTATCGTTAATTGAGTATGGTTTAACAACGCTATAATCTTGCGAACTGATGACAAAGACCGATTTTGCGGCATAAGAAGTTTGTGTCAAAATGCCCAAACAAAAAAACAGCATACCCCCTGTAATATATTTTCTTCCAAACATCGCCTGTCCTCCTTAACAAGAAGTGAGATTGTTTATTAACGAGATTTTCTTAACAAAAATATTCCTGTGCCAAGTAACAAAATAGTTGTCGGTTCGGGAATAAGATTGATTGTTGCACCACAACTAGATAGATTAATTGTAAACTGCGAGCCATCCTGCCAAAAACCTGTAATCTGTCCATCGTATGTTCCTCCTACGTTAGTTTTGGCGAGGTCATAACCAAAAACATTAATCGTTGTAGAAAACCCAGCGGTCAGAAAGTCTGTGATGACTCCGCCCCTGAGATTCAGAATAGAACTATCATAGGCATATAAATAAGTGACTGTGCCACCATTTATGTTGATGATGCCTGAATCGTATGCACCTGCTGAACCAATACTCCCACTTTGTAACAGAGTTGCAGTTGCGTTGTCGTAGAGACTAAGAATAGTTACCGAGCCACCGGAGACGTTGACCATACTTTCATTAAAAGCATTCAGTACGTACACATTTCCGCCGGACATATTCAGCGTGCTTGCAGTAGACAGGCTCATAAAGTCAGTTACTGAGCCGCCAGTCATATTGACGGTAGTGTGTGCAGGTGGGGTGTCGTGAATGCCGACACTTGACCATGAGTCGCCTGCCTGTATGTTAGCATCGCTGGTGAATATAATGGCGTTAGCGCATACCGGCAGCAACAGAATTACAAAAAACACTCCTAACAACTTCTTCATAATCACTTCTCCTTAAATTTTGAAACCTCCGCTGTGAATCCGTCCGTTTTCCACTATTATAACATCAAATATATTTTTGTCAAGCTGTTTTTTTGTTTTTTATGTAAATTTATTTTTTTTTTTTTGATTATTTAACAGGCAAATACAATTCTTACGCCATTTTTCTCCTTTATAAGGTATAATATAAAATAATGCCTGACAAAAGAAAACACAGAGGCCCAAATCCGCAGGATAGCGTTC
>JBAVNP010000059.1:0-2258 GCA_049691175.1 Sedimentisphaerales bacterium | reverse complement strand
TTTCGCCGGACTCGCGCTTCAACAGGCAAAAATCCTCAATCTCAGACGCGGCATATCATCTTATATTACTTGCGGAAAATAATGTCGGATATAAAAATTTGCTCAAGCTTGCAAGTATCGGATATACGGAAGGATTTTACTACCGGCCTCGAATCGACAAAGAAATTTTGGCACAATTTAACGAAGGTCTTATCTGCTCAACGGCCTGTTTGAAAGGCGAAGTCAACGCAATGCTCGCCAGGCAGGATACAGAGGCAGCGAAAAAAGCTGTTGAGGATTACCTGAAAATATTCGGGCCCGAGAGATTTTTCTTAGAGATTCAGCAGCATGAGCCAACAGATGCTCCGCATGTTCGCCAGGCGATAATAGATTTGGCGCAAAAGATGTCGCTGCCGCTGCTGGCGACAAACGACGCCCACTTTCTCGATGCGGACGATTATGAAGCACACGATGCGCTGACCTGCATAAGCACAGGCAAGCGAGTTATCGACCCGGACAGGATGCATTACCCGCCTGATGTATTTTTCAAGACGCCTGCGCAGATGCGCGAAATGTTCAGCGATGTGCCGCAGGCCTGCGATAATACTTTAATCGTGGCCAAAAGATGCAACGTCGAAATCGACACAAAGAGCAAGCACGCTCCGACATTTAAACCGCCGGATAATTCGACGCCGGAGCAGTTTCTTACGAAATTGTGCCACGAGGGTGCAAAAAAACGATACGGCAAAATTACCGATGAAATAAAACAGCGGTTAGACCATGAACTTGAGGTTATCGAGAGCAAGGGGTTTTCGAGTTATTTTCTGATTGTTTGGGATTTCTGCCGATACGCGGCGGAGAATAATATTCCCACCGGCGCACGCGGCAGCGGCGTCGGCACGGTTGTCGGCTACTGCCTCGGTTTGTGCAATGTTGACCCGATTCGCTACGATTTGCTTTTTGAGCGGTTTATGGACCCACAGCGGAATGAAATGCCGGATATTGATATCGATATCTGTCAGGATGGGCGGGCAAAAACGCTCGAATACGTCCGCGGCAAATACGGTCATATCGCACAGATAATCACCTTCGGAACGATGAAGGCACGGGCGGTTATCCGCGATGTTTGCAGGGTTTTAGATGTGCCACTGGCGGAGGCGGACAGATTAGCAAAAATGGTGCCGGCAACTTTAGGAATTACCCTCGAAGATGCTCTGTCGCAGGAGCCGGACTTCAAGAAAGCATATGACAGTAACCCAACAACGAAAAAAGTAATTGAAATAGGCAAAAGACTTGAGGGTCTTACGCGGCACGCATCGGTGCACGCCTGCGGCGTTGTGATTGCCGATGAGCCCTTGACGAATTTTCTGCCGTTGTATCGCGACTCGAAATCAGAAGACATTATCACGCAGTTTGAAGGGCCTGTGATAGACAAAATCGGTCTTTTAAAGATGGACTTTTTAGGTCTGCGGACGCTTAGCGTAATTCAGCGGACTATTGACCTTGTTGAGTCGATTCATAACGAAAAAATTGATATTGAAAAAATCGATATTGCCGATGCGAAGGTTTTTGAGATTTTCGCTTCCGGCAAAACAAAAGGAATATTCCAGTTTGAATCAGGCGGGATGCAGGATTTGCTTATGCGGCTGCGACCTGACCGCATCGAAGACCTCATTGCAGCAAATGCGCTTTACCGGCCCGGGCCGATGGCGCTCATCGGCGATTTCGTTGACCGCAAACACGGGGCAAAATGGTCTGTGCCGCATCCTATTATGAAAGACGTTCTCGAAGAGACTTTCGGCATTATGGTCTATCAGGAACAGGTGATGCGAATCTGCAACCTCTTAGGCGATATACCTTTACGGCAGGCTTATACGCTCATCAAGGCCATCAGTAAAAAACAGGCTTCGGTCATCTCGAAACAAAAGCAGAAATTTATCGAGGGCTGCGCCAATAAGGGATTGAATGCAGAAAAGGCGAATGAAATATTCGAGCTTATACACCGCTTCGCGGGCTACGGCTTCAACAAAAGCCATGCGACACGCTATTCAATCATCGCATTTCAGACGGCATATCTGAAGGCTTACTGGCCGATAGAATTTATGGCTTCGCTTTTGACTTATGAAAAAGGCGATGCTGATAAGATTGCTGATTACATCGGCGAATGCAGAGCGATGGGTATTGAAGTCGCCCCGCCGGACATAAACGAAAGTTTTATCGACTTTACAGTAATTTATCAGCAGCAGCACAGGCAGGACAGCGGCCTGATACGGTTTGGT
>JBAVNP010000058.1:0-3603 GCA_049691175.1 Sedimentisphaerales bacterium | reverse complement strand
CGCCGACAGCAAAGCATCCTGTGCCTCGAGAAGGTCTCGTATCTGAGCTCTGCCTGCGTCGAGGAACATATTAACGCTTTTAACCCGTTTCTGCGCAACAGAAACGGCCTTCGCCTGTATATACATATTTTCTCTCGCCTCGAGCAAATCCCGCAGGGTGTTTCTGACCTCTGTCTTTGTTGTATCTTCCGTTGTCTGCACATTTCTGACGGCTTGTTCGAGACCAATAATGCTGTTTCGATAATCAACGCTTTCCTGTGTTCTGTCAAACGGCAGGTCGAGAGTTAATAATGTCGAAAATACGCCTCTGTCGGCTACAAATCTGGAGTTGTCAGAAGTGGCATCGCCGACTTTACTTCTTCTTGAGCCGATTGATGCCGACCCCAGAAGGGTAAATTCCGCTCCTAATGCGTCTGCGGCGACAATGACCGCTCTTTGGGCATCATAAGCCTGGCCGTCAGCCACTTTTAAATCATAGCGGTTTTCAAAGGCCAGTTTTATCGCCACAGCTTCTTCCATTTCATAAGGCCCGGCGTTTTTATAATCCGGCTCAAGCAGTTTGATAAGTTCGTTATCTGCAATAGGCTGATTGTCGTCCAATATTTTATTTTCTTCCAGGTTTTCATTGACAAGCTGACTCATTGATGCTGCCAGGACTTGAAGTTCATTCGGGTCCAGCTCAATGGCGGCATCCGGCGGCAGGCCGAGAAAAGTCTTAAATGCATCGAGCTGTTTTTTGTATGTTTGTGTCGCCGAAATCCATCTCTGCCGTGAGCTTAATTCATTCTGAACGGCCTGGTCAACTTCGATTTCCTGAATTCTACCGGCATCGGCAAGTCTTCTGCTTCTTTTGGCTGAATCTATTCGACTGCGATAATCCGCTTCGCTGTTTTTGATTGAATCTAACTGCCGGAGAACCGCCAGATATTTACTCGCGGTATCTACGGCAAATTCTTTTTTATATTTTTCAAAGTTCCAGATTGCATAAACAGTATTTCTTTCAGCCTGTGTCAGGGGTTCTGTGACAATATGTCTGCCGGAACCCCTTAATAATGGTATCGAAATACTCGCATCACCTGCAAGTCCGACAGAAGATGCTCCGCCTAAAGTAAGTAAATTTGCAAGATCAATCGCCAGTGCAGTGCTTAATTCTGCGCCGGACTCAAATTTCCTGCTGACGCCGAAATCACCGCTTGTTACAGTTCCGCTGACGGCTCTGTCGCCGGTGGTGTTCGTGCTGAGAAGATTTTGAACCTGTCCGATAAATGTATTTCTGAATGCGTGGCGTTCTATCTCAAGGTCTAATGCGGATTGAAAAACCGTTTCTTTCTGGGTCTGATAGTCAAAGCTGTTGCGTGCTCCTATCTGTAATGCCTGGATAAGTGTAATAGTCAGTGGTCCATTGACCTCATTTATTTCAGCGACGTTTCCTCCGGTAGTTACAGCCGGATAATCTTTCTCAGGCCAGTGTTTTATCTTTTTCAAATTGTCCGTGCCAAGAGAAGCCGGGGTTGAAATCGGCAGATTCTGGTCTGACAGCAGTCTTCTTCTGAGTATATCGCTGGGTCTTTCGATACTGAATGGGCTTGTTTTTCCAGTTGCTTCAAGCTGTTTTTGAGAGATAATTTTTGCGGCGGTTTTGTCCATGTCTTTGTGATACTGCCCCGGACTGCACCCAGCCTGCAAAATAAGACCGCAGAGCAGCACAACTAAAAAGAGAAGGCGGCTGTCTCTTAAGTGTTTGTTTTTAAATAAGTTATGAACGTTTTTTTTCATTTTTCTGTAGTATCTACATAGTAACTTCGACCATTTACTGCCGCCTTATTAGTGAGCGTCAAATAGGACTTGGTAACGCGAAAAATGTGTTTATTTTTTATTTTTTATCGGACTGTTTAAACCGGTTTTTGAACTTTTCCCGCATAGCCTGGAAATCCTTGTTCCAAAGCTCAAACTGCCCAGGCGTAAGCACATCGTTCATTTCCGCGATTATTGTTTGGGCATCAGCGTCGCGTTTGTTATCCATCTCCGCATCGTATAATTTTTTCTTCTCGAATGCATTAGCGATAATTTGCTCCACCTGTTTTGTCTGCTGCTGGTTTAGTCCATATTTTTCACTTATTTCTTTTGTGATATCGGCAGCGTCTTTATGCTTATGACTTATCCAGATTACTCGCTGCTTTACCAGCAGAATAGTTCCGCCCGCGCCAATAACAACGCCGGAAGCCAAAATAATAACGGCGAAAACAATTCGCAGGAGTGTTTGTTTATGTCGATAATGTTTTAGGAGTTTTTCTTCTGTCTCGGCTACCATGGCAACACCCCCTGCAAAGGCATAAATAGCTGAATAAACGGGTCGGCTATATACCGCCAGGCGTTAATCGAAAAGACTGTTACGATTGATGCGGCGACAGCCGATATTCCCGCGAACCACTCGAAAGAAATCATACCTGCGTTTTCCTGCCGCAGGAGGCCTATTTCGAGCATTACCGCTTTGGAAACGTCAATTCGCGGCGTTTTCTCTTTCTGTGCCGTTTTGGCTAATTTTTCGATAATTTTTATTGCATCCATTCCAATTTCTCCAAAATTTTTTCCTTTTCAGCTATTTTTTTCAGTTTCCTTCGGGCTCGCATAGCTCTCATTTTCGTTCCTGCGCCCGTCCAGCCCATTCTTTCAGCTATTTCCTTGATGGGACAATCCTCGAAGTACATAAGAGTCAATACTAATCGCTCGGTGCTGTCTAATTTTTCAAGCAGGGCGTGCAGAATCTCGCCGGCCTTTTCCGGCTCAAGTTCCTGCTCGTTATCCGGTGCGGCAAAGTCGAGTTCTTCTAATGGCACAAAACGCTTTTCCCTATCCCGTTCTTTCCAGAATCGGTATCCTGCACGGGTTGCGATTTTTTTGAGCCAGTGAAGAAAAGGAGCTTTTGCCTTGTAGCTTTTCAGGCTCAAATATGCTTCGACGAAGGTGTCCTGAACGAGTCTTTCGCAAACGGCACTATCCCTGCTGAACCGCCAGCAAAGTTGTGCGATTTGCCCCTGATACCGCCGGACAAGCCGTTCAAAAGCGGTTTCATCGCCGTTTAAAGAAGCCTGAATATCGTCCCAATCTAAATTTTCCACAGAGCCATTATAAGACGTAAATCCCTGTTTGTAAACCGCTTCCATAGAGGTATTAACAGACTCACTTTCAGTTAATTAGTGGTAAATTTCGCTGAGAGGTAACATAAAATTTTGCAATTTATTAGATTCTTTAATCTTCTTGAAATATTGGTTTTTAGGCGGTAAATTATGAATTGAAAGGTTTTTACGCCGCGGTTACCCGCCGGTGTGCAGGTTCTTACCCCGTAGAGATTTTATCCCCCTGTACCCTGTCCTACATACAGCAGGGGGATATATACACCCCAGCCCCTTTTACACACCTCTCTAAACTTTAATTCACTATCTTTGTCAAAGAATCCATCCTTTTCGCTTGACTTTTTCCTATAAACAGCTAAAAAGCAAACTGCCTTTGACTGGTGGCAAAGGCCATAAGGCATTGAATGGAGAGCAAGATGATGATAATAATAATCATTATTACTGTATCATTTTTTGGCCTCGGTTATAT
>JBAVNP010000057.1:0-4048 GCA_049691175.1 Sedimentisphaerales bacterium | reverse complement strand
AGTCCGTTTTATAGTTAAAAGAGGAAGTATCCTGTATCCAGGTCTCAGTTGTCGCCAATTGATGTACTTCAATTGTATGAGAACCGGCATTTGCTTCTGACGATGCAGTGACTGTAAGTATGTCTGTGTTGCTGGAGCTTGTGTTGTAAATATCCAGGTTATCAGCATCGGCAAGAGCGCTTACCGCTGATTTCAGGGCGGTAACTTTATCTCGCACTCCAGACAGGGCGGTGCCTTGGTCCCCATAACTTTTCTGCTTTACTTGATATGTGGCAAGTCTTCGGCTTTCGATAATCATCAACTGATTGATAATCGAGGAAGTATCGATGCCTGTTGACAATCCTGGAAATGTTATCGTTCCCATGTTTCAGTCCCTGATTCTTGTCTTGTTTCTATATTGCAGCCAAATAGTCTTGTTTGTCTGCGGTCTTTTATTCTTTCCATTTATATTATCGAACAAGAGCACCTCTAACTTAAGTATTAAGAGTGAATTAACCACTGTTGCGATATGCTTTGAGTATTTTTCGGACGTTGTCAACTTGTCCCTGCTGCCTTTCAACAGAAGCTTTTTCAGCCTCAAGCATCAATTCCAGTTTTTGGTATAGTTTGGCCAAATGCTTGCATTGGCTTTCGAATTCAGGCTGACCAGACGGTTTAATTTTGGCCATTTTCTCAACGGCAGGGGCAGCTTGTTCGGCTAATATTTCGACATGGCGGTAATCGCCTTTGCGAGCCATTTCTATTTGCTTTTCTACTAAACTCTTTAATTCATCCAATAAATGTTTCTGTTCATCTGTGTTCACGGAATCCGAACTCCTGCCTGTTTTTGTGCTAAATTACGCTCGACCTCCTCCAAAAGATTGGCAGCATCTTTATTGCCGCAATCCAGCGTCAAAATATCTAAAAGCACTTTTCTGGATTGTTCAAAACGGCCTTCTTTAACATAAATCGCTGCCAAAGCGAACATAACAGAGTTATCATGTGGATGCGCACTGAGATATAGTTCAAGATAGTGAATGACTTTTGCAAAAGAGCCCATCTGGCAGGAGGTTTGAAATAGACCTAAAAGAGCTGTAAGGTTGTCCGTATCCAACTCCAGACACTTAAGATACATCTCTAAAGCTTTTTCGTAATCAGCTCTTCTCTGTGCGACCATAGCCAGACCCGCATATGCACGGGAGCAATCAGGGGCAAGCCGACAAGCCACTCTAAAAGCTATCTCGGCATCATCTAAAAGATTCTTTTGGAAGTCAATTGCCCCAAGCCCCACGTAAGGATCAGGCTCATCAGGGCTCAACGATGTTGCTTTTCCATAGCACTTTTGTGCCTGAGTATAATCGCCGATAGAAGTATAATAGTCTCCTAATTTCTGTAATCCTTCATAACTTTGGATTGTATTCTCCCGCTCGGCAACATCATTTTTTTTTCTATCCATAGTTGATTTGCTTCCTTTGAGTTTGTATCTTCATTCGCGGCTGTTCTTAACCATTCTGTGACGAATTACTTCAATCATCGGCTGAAGAATTTCCTGATTTGGCGAAAGCTCCAATGACCGATGCAGCATCTTGAGGGCATCGGATAGATTGCCGGTATTTAGCAATATATCAGCGGTCCTGTTAAGCACGTCTGCGTTCAATATACTCATCCGTTCCATATCGTCAAAAAGTTCCATTGCTTCCTTCGGTTTATCGGCGGCAAGATATGTTTCAGACAAATTCCAGATAATTTCTGCCGAGTCAGGCTGTAAACTTCTTGCTTTTACAAGGTGCTTGATAGCTTCGTCTGAGCGGTTCAGGCAATGAAGAATCGCTCCGGTGTCATTCAGGGCTTCCACATCGTTTGGTGATGAAATAAGGTATTCCTGCATATACCCAAGGGCTTCCTCGTGTTTGCCGGCCTCGGCTAATTCCAGGGCTTTCTGGTGATTATTCTGGCTTCCTAACGCATCTTTTTGCGTTTTCCGGCTTTTCTTCGAATTTGTCTTTATTGCCACCTGTAATACTCCCTATATTTCTTATAAGCTTACTATACGCAAATTTTGTGCCAGTAGATTACAAAGAGGTTTTTTCTGTGATTCCGCGACTCTACCCGCGGAATTTGTAAAGATATTGAACAGATTGTCGCACGAATAAACCATAAGCATTCCTCTTTAACTATTGAATGAAATCCAAAAGGGACATAGACATGAGTTTTCCGGCTACCGCCAGCGACATTTGGTATAGAGTCTGGCGCCGTGTAATATCTATAGCGAGTTGGGCAATATCAGCCTCCTGTAATATAGTGGCCTCATCCTCGGTATTGTTCTTTATATTCTCAAGAGAGTTTTTAAGGTTATCGATAAATCCGATTTTAGACCCTATGGAAGTTTCTTTTCCCACCAGAAGGTTATATACCTCGTCCAATGAATCCGATAAACCACTCCTGAACTGCGATAATTGGGCATTCGAAAGTCCTCTTTCATTTTTCAATAAATCCCTGACGGTAATAAGAGTGTTAAATATATCGCAGGTACCTGGGACGCTAACCATATTTACACCGGTGCTGTTTATATGTGCAGCATCTACATACAATACTTGTCCGCTTGAATTTGTAACAGCAACATTACTCAAATCTGCGGCATCATCAACGTTCACTTTAGTAGCTCCGTCGTCAATAGAAAGGTAGTAATGGCCGGCATCATTAGTTACCGTCAGCCAGACGTTGCCTTTAACGCTCGATGTTCCCGAGCCGACAGCAGCACCGGTATCGCCCAGAAACTCCGGCGTATCCCGGTTGTCGGAACAAAAAACGTCTTTGCCTGCATAATAAGCGCTGGATTGAACCCCGGGAGCTACTTCTACGTTTCGCTGCTGAGAACCGCCTTGATAGGTTACGCTTGTGATTTCTCCGCCGGTTCTCTGTACCGCATACGGCGCTGAACTTGTATTACCTCCGCCAAAAATATACTGGCCAAGATTTTGAGTATTGGCCAGAGAAACCATTTGCTCTAATGTATCGTTGATTTGGTCTGCAAATCTTTTGCGTCCTGTTTCATCATATGTGCCGCTGAGAATCTGACTCAGGCTCGCCTTTGTCTGTGAAATTGCTGATACCATAGTCTGGATAGTAGCAGTGGAAGTCTCCAGTATGCTGCTTATCTCGGAAATATTATCCATATAATTTTGCAGAGACCTTTTTTGAGAGTTCAGTCCTAAAACCTGATAAGCGGCGGACGGGTCATCTGATGCTCGATTTATATGCGAGCCGGTGGATACCTGTTCCTGTAATGCTCCCATCGCCGCGGCGTTCAGACTCAAAGCATAGCTGGTGTTATTATAAATACTATTCAGTGTTCCGCTCATAGATTTCCTTGAAATAAACAGACACCGTTTATATTATGTCCATAATACTTGATATTGTTGCGTTAATTGTAGTCATATATTTCGCTATTGCCTGAAACATCTGTTGAAAAATCAGCAACTGTGCTGCTTCATCGTTAATGTCAACGCCGCTTATTTCGCTTTGCTGGTTTGTAAGATTCAGCACTATATTCTCGATATTATTCTGGCGAGTCTGTTTGACCGATAGCTGCTCGCCAATATCGGTAACCAGCTTGCGATAAAATTCTCCGCACGTCAGGTTGTCTAAATCACCGAGAGCCTTATTCTTAATATCTGTCATTCGCACAGCGTTGGTATTGTCAGTCATCTCTGCCCCGAGAGCCGTTGCCACTCGTCTGGGATTATCCGCTACATCCGAACAAACGGCCATATCTGTCGCGCTAGTGCCGGAAAAAAAGGTGTTAAGCCCGGCAGATGCCAATAACCCCGAAGTGTCTGAGTTTCCAAAAACATCGATACTGAATGAGTCTCCATTAACCAGGTCGCCGATACTGAGAGCTATTTGGATTCCGGTATTGCCTATATCAATTTTATCGCCTGCGGCATAACCAGAACCAATACTAATGGTATCGATTGTATTTAAGTCACTGTCTTTTACTGTAATCGTGAGGGAATCCTTAACACCGACATTTCCTGTGCCGGAAACCGTAAATGTCAAAGTATCATTT
>JBAVNP010000056.1:0-16468 GCA_049691175.1 Sedimentisphaerales bacterium | reverse complement strand
CAACGGAATTGAATCGCCGTTTGCGGATTTAATCTTTGCCGACCCGCCTTTCAATATCGGCTACAAATACGACAAATACCACGACAAAAAAGAAAAACAGCATTACATCGACTGGACAAGACAATGGATGACAGCCTGCAATAAGGCTTTAAAGCCGGCAGGCTCATTTTATATCGCTATCGGCGACGATTATGCGGCGTATGTGAAGATAATAGCCGAGGATGAATTGAAACTGTTTACCCGAAACTGGATTATCTGGCATTACACCTTCGGCCAGCAAACGAAAAATAAATTCGCCCGCTCTCATACCAATATTCTTTATTTCGTCAAAGACAAAAAGAATTTTACGTTCAATGATTTTGCCGTAAGGACTCCTTCCGACAGGCAGCTTGTTTATAAAGACAAAAGAGCAAATTCGGTCGGCAAAATGCCTGATGATGTATGGGATTGTTTTTCGCGTGTGTGCGGCACGTTCAAGGAACGCCAAAACTGGCATCCGTGCCAGATGCCCGAACTTTTGCTTGCCAGAATCATCGCGGCAAGCTCGAACAAAGGCGATTGTGTTCTTGACCCTCTTATCGGCTCCGGCACAACGGCTGTCGTTGCCGCCAAATACGGCAGAAATTATTGCGGGATTGATATTTCGCAAAGTTATGCGAAAAAAACCGCAGAGAGAATCGAACAAACGATTAAACAGAATAAAGCAAAGGAAAACTTGTATTTCAACCCGATGGAAGTTGACGAGATAAAAAGACTTTTTGTCGAGACGGGATTAAGTATCGCGCAGCTTATTGAGAATAACAGGAGACTGGAAATTTTCGCAAATCAATTTGCCGTAAGAATGAATAACCATAAAAAATATGATGCAGGGCAGTTGGCTTCTGTTATTAAGGATTTTGTTGGTTGGGACAAGAAAAGCTGAAAAATCTGCAGGTTTCGAGCTGTTTTATCGCAAGTGCGATTTTACTTACCGTGATTCAGCAGCCGTTTAATCTTTCCTTTCTTGCGTGGGTCGCGCTTGTGCCGTTTGTAATTGGATGTCTGATTAGCAAAAAAATCTGGCCGACCGTTTTATTTGCATATCTTGTTTCCCTTGTTTACTGGCTGGGCAATCTTTACTGGATTATACTTGTAACAATTCCGGGAGGGATTGCGTTTTGCATTTATATCGCCCTTTACTGGCCGATACTCGCGATATGTCTACGTTATTGTTCGCAAAGAAGAGTGCCGCTGTGGTTTGCGCTGCCGATTCTTATTGTCGGTGCCGAGGCGTTTCAGGGTTTGTGTTTCAGGGGCTTCGGCTGGCGGTATCTTGGGCACAGCCAATACGCGAATATTACAATTATTCAGATTGCCGACATTTTCGGCGCAGCGGCAGTGAGTTTTCTTGTCGCTATGGTCAACGGTTTCATTGTTGATTTAGCCCCCGCCACTTGGGGCGGGGGTAGGCCGCCGCGAACGGCGGCCGCTAAATTTGTTGGTATTTTTCTTACACTTCTTGCCTTAATTGCGGCGATTTTTTACGGCCGATACAGAATTAATCAGGCAGCGGATTTTCTTGAAAACGGGCCGGTAATCGGCGTAGTGCAGCCGAATCTGCCGGTCGAAGCCGGCAAAGAGACTGAACCGCTTGAAACGACTTTCCTGAAACTGCTTATCGACAGCAGGACTTGTTTTTTGACGGCTAAACCTTCGCTTATTATCTGGCCGGAGACTATGGTTGAGGCTGTTCTGGACGACAGTTATTTAAAACTCGTATCGGACGACGATACGGCAAAAATATTTCACAGTGCCCTTTTACGTCATTCAGGCGAAGGCGTTTATCTTCTTGTCGGTGCGTTTGCGGGAGACGCCCAAAAGACGGATGACTCGTCGGGGCAAAGCCCGCCGCAGCCCGGTAAAATTAAACTTAAAACGAATTATAACTCTGCTTTTTTGTATGAGCCGAACCAGACGGGCGCTCGCCAATATTACAATAAAATTCATCTTGTGCCGTTTGGCGAGTATATTCCTTTTAAAAATATTCTGCCGGTTCTCGGCAGGTATCTGATGGAGCTTACGCCTTACGATTATGATTACACGCTGAATCCCGGCCGGGATTTTACCATTTTTAAAATGAAAGCTGATGACAAAACATATCGGTTCGGCGTGCTGATTTGCTATGAGGATACTGTGCCGAAAATAGCCCGGACATTAACGCTTGATAAAAATAAAAACAAACAAATCGACTGGCTTGTCAATATAAGCAATGACGGCTGGTTTGTAAGACAGGAAAAAGATAAAATAAAACCGACAGTTGAGCTTGCCCAGCACACGGCGATATGTGTCTTTCGTGCGGTGGAAAATCGTGTCCCTATAATTCGCAGTGTAAATACCGGCATAAGCTGCTATATAGATTCGTTAGGCAAAATACATAATGATTACGCCGATGGCACAGTTGCCAAACAGGCATTTGACAGGGCAGGCCAAAGGGGCTGGTTTGCTGACCAAATAGTTATCGACAAAAGGGTTACATTTTTCAGCCAAATAGGTCAGAACCTGGAAGTCAGTTGCGGGGTATGTTTGATTTTTACCGTCTTTATGTCGATATATAAAAGTAGAAAACATAATGCAGAAAGAAGCTGATGGGTAAAGAAAAATTAAGGATATTTGTTCTTATTTCAATTTTAACCTGTTTATTTGCAAATTGTTACTGTAGTGCGTCTGAGACAGCAAAAAGTCTTGTCGCAGATGCGGAAAAAATTGTGTCAGATGGTCTGAAAAATCCGGATGGCGGAATCCGAATCAATGCCATTGAGGTGGTCTCATCGACCCAAAAAAGTGAGTTTTTACCCAAAATTTTAGAACTTTTAAAGGGTGATATAGTACCGGTCAGATTTGCGGCGTCAATCGCGATAGGGGATATGGGATATAAAGGGAGCGAAAAACAACTGCGGCAGCTTTTGAACGACCCTGACGTAAATGTAAAGATAGCAGCAGCTTATGCGCTGTGCAAGCTCGGAGAAAAGCAGCGTCTGGCTGTTATTCAAAAAGCAACTGGGGCCGATGACCAGACCGTCAAGGCAAATGCCGCGATGCTGCTGGGAAAACTCAAGAGCACTGAATCGCTGCCGATTCTTTACCGGCTGAAAGATAGTGAAAATTCAAGCGATATCGTGGCCTTTAGCGCCACGGAAGCAATCGCCAGAATCGGCGATGAAAAGATATATAATAAAATCTGGACAATGCTCATAAGTGTTTATGTGGACGATAGATGCACAGGTATCTATGCTATGGGAGCTCTTGGCGGCGAGAAGGCAAGGGATACCATTTTGACTATGCTCGATGATGATAATCCGCAGGTCAGGCTTGCCGCCGCGGAGCAGCTTGGCGCTCTGGGCGATAAAAGCGGACAATTCGTTGTTCTCGAATACTTGGCTGGTCCGCAGCGGCAGGAAAAAATTTCGGCTGAAAGGTGCGATATCCTTGCCGCACTGGCAATAGGGCGAATCGGCACCGATAAACTCGCGGAATACCTGCCCAAAATGCTTAAAAACGCCTCCCCGGCCGCCCGCCTTGCAGCGGCAAAGAGTGTTTTTATCCTCGAAAAACCCAATTAATACGGCAGTACAGGGGTAAAAATAACTTGACCTTCCGCCCTTATAAACTTAAAATCCCTGTAGCCTGAATTTTACTTATAGTTTTAGTGAGTAGTTAGATGATGGTAACTTTTTTAGCTGTCAGGAGCGAAAGGAGCCTGTTTTGAGTACGCTTACGAAGATTTTGATTGTTTTGTTGTCATTATTCTCTCTTTTTCTATGTGGTACCATTGTAACCTATGTCGGAACGGCAAAAAATTATAAAAGCGCCTATGAAGATTTAAAAACCGACGTATCCGCTTTGCAGGAAAAGAACAAGAGCTATCAGCAGCAGATTGAAGAGAAGAAGCGGCAGATGGATGAGCTTTCGAAAAAGCTGGATTCCGAGATAGCAAATCTCAAGACGGAAAAAACCCAGCTTGAGCAGGATTTGAAAGATGCCAAGGTTGCCAAGGCCGCGCTCGATGAGAAAGTGCAGAGTCTTGCAGCGTCGGCGATGAAATTTGAACAGACCGTCGGCGGTATGGAAAGTTCCCTCACAAAGACAAGAGAAGAGCTTGAGCAGACAAGAGCCGAAAGAAGTAAACTTGCCAAGAATCTCGATGAGATAACGGCAAGTCTGGAAGAGAAAATGGCGCAACTTGGGTCTCTCGATGCGGAAAAGAAAAGATTGCTCGAGGAAAAGACAAAGCTCGAACAGCAGCTTGCAGGAAAAGCGGGGCCGATGGGCACTATAGAGCCGGTTACAACTATACCGGATACCGCAACGAGTGCGGTTGAGCCGCCGCCAACTACCGCGCTGCAGGGAAAGATTACCGCGATTGACGGCTCGCTTGTAACGCTTTCGATAGGAAGCGCGGACGGCGTTGTAAAAGATATGATATTTCATGTTATTCGCAACGATAGTTTTGTGTGCGATGTGAAGATAACCGATGTGGATACGGAAACCTCGGCAGGGACGATTCAGCTCATTCAGCAGCCGCCGAAGGTCGGCGACATCGTCTCCACAACGTGGTAAAACCGGCAGTTTGATATAACGGAAACCCAAATGAATGAATCAGGAACAACGATTGGCAAAGTAAAGGCATCGAGTAATCTTTATACGGCTCTGCTGGCGCTGGCCTGCGGCTCTGTTGCCGCAACAGCCGGCTTTGTTGCCTATAAATGCTGGTTTATTTACGGGACGCTCTTAAAAATTGTGGAGAATGTTCGTTAATCGATGGCACTGACCGACGGAAATTTACTTAGGTCGCTATATTTTTGAAAGGATTTGAAGTGTTTCTTGACTCGATACTTGGCTGGTTTAGCATGGATATGGGTATCGACCTCGGGACCTGTAATACGCTTGTCTGCGTCAAGAATGAAGGTATAGTGCTTAATGAGCCGAGCGTTGTCGCTGTTCGCAAGGGAACCAATATAGTTCTCAACAACGGCGAGGCAGTAGGGCTTGTGGCAAGGGAGATGCTCGGAAAAACTCCGGGGAGTATTTCAGCAATCAGGCCTCTCAAAGACGGCGTAATAAGCGACTTTGAAATAACCGAGGCGATGTTAAGCTATTTCATAAAAAAGGTTCACGGCAGAGGCGGACGATGGATAAGACCTCGTGTGGTTATCGCCGTGCCGAGCGGAATAACCGCTGTTGAAAGGCGAGCCGTTATCGACAGCGCCGAAAGGGCGGGCGCAAGAAAGGTTTATCTTGTTGACGAGCCGATGGCCGCCGGAATCGGTGCAGGACTGCCGATTACCGAGCCCACCGCTTCTATGATAGTCGATATCGGCGGAGGCACTACCGAAGTTGCGATAATGAGTCTTGCAGATATAAGCACCTGCGAATCCGTACGTATCGGCGGTGACGATATGGACGAAGCGATAATCAATCATCTCAAACGCACATACAATCTTCTTATCGGTGAGCCGAGGGCTGAGCAGGTCAAGATTCAGCTCGGTTCCGCTGCTCCGCTTGAACAGGAGCTTACAATGGAAATAGCCGGCAGGGATACCATATCGGGCCTGCCGAGAAAGATTGTCATAACCAGCGAAGAAATCCGCGAAGCGCTCAAGGAGCCTATAAGCGGAATTATCGAAGCGGTTACCAGAACACTTGAAAAGGCCGAGCCGGAGCTTGCTGCCGACCTCATCGACAATGGAATGCATATTTGCGGAGGCGGTTCGCTGCTTCGAGGCATAGATAAAACTCTTGCAAATGCGACCGGACTGACCGTAAAGAGAGTTGATGAGCCCTTAACATGCGTTGCCAGAGGCACCAGTGTATATCTTGAGAACCTCGAACTCTGGAAAGACACAATGGAACATAGCGGCTACGGATGGGAATAGGAGCTCAAATTAATCCGCCCCCAGCGGGCACACCGGTTTGAGAGATTAAATGGCACGATCGAGATTCAAACCGTCGAAACTTACACTTTTAGTCGGCCTGGTTTTAATGGGTTTTATTCTGCTGCTTGTCCCGCAGGATATAACTTCCAAACTGAATTTTGCATTTATTGATATTTTCGGCTTTTTCCTGAACATAGGCTCTTCAGCGGCTTATCAGCAGAATCCTCAAAACGACCCGCTTTTCTCCGTGTCTCGACAGGAATATAACAAACTGCAGGCTGCTTACGAGAATCTTCAGGAAAAGGTTTCTGAACAGGAAAAGCAAATCGAGCAGCTCAGCCGGGTCAGGATGACCGAACCCGACCCCGCCGCGGGGCTTGTGCTGGCAAAAATTGTCAATCGCAGACAAAACGAGTTCATCATAAATCGCGGTTCTGCCGACGGCCTTGTAAAAGGACAATACGTTCTCGGCGATAATGCCGTTATTGGCTGTATCGAACAGGCATCGGCGGATATATCGAGCGTTAAGCTGATTACGAGTTCGGCCTGCAAACTCCACGTTAAGATATCCGCGCCGGATGTGAATTCTTATTTCAACGGCACGATACAGGGCGACGACAAAAACGGTGTGAAAATTCTGAACGTGCCGAAAAAATATAAAATAAAAGATGGTTACTATGTGTATGCCGCGCCGAAAACGGGCCTTCTGCTTTCACCGCGGATTATCGGCAAAATATCCAAATGCGTCGTCGATGAGACCAAACCTCTGCTGTGGGATATAACCGTCAAACCGGCTTATGAATTTGATGATATAACCGATGTAGCGGTAATTGTTATTAAACAGGAACTGAAATGATAAAATGAAATGGTGGCGATTTACATTTGTGGTAATACTCGTTGCCGTGCTGCAGGTAAGCGCGGCGATGAATGTTCTGTCACTGACGAATTTGCGAATCAAGCCGGATGTTCTTTTGATTCTGCTTGTTTATTTTGCCGTTTACTGTGATGTTTACGATGCGGTTATAATTTCATTTGCACTCGGTTTCGCGGCGGATATGACAGGAATGGTTTTAGGACCGCACTTTATAAGCTACGGGATTATCGGCACGGCGATAGCTCATATCAGGAAATTAATCCTGCTCAAAACCACACGCCAGCAGGCGGCGGCTGTTTTTATAACCGGAATTGCTGCCGAGATTATCGCCTTGCTTCTTACGCAGATAAAAGCCCCGGAAATGACAAAGACAGGACTGCTTGAGATCACTGCGGTTGCCGCTTATTCGGCCATTCTGTGGTTTCTGGTAAAATGGCCGGTAGCAAAAATCGGCAAATGGCTCGGCGTAGGGGCCCATCGGTTCGGTTTAAAAACTGACGGCAGAGTCTAAGATGTATGACAGGCGGCTGAAAATATTCGCGTTTCTCTGTTTTTTGTTTGCAGCGGCCTGTGTCGTCCGCCTTGCATATATTCAGCTCAATCCCCGTTCCGCCTGGCAAAGCCAGCTTGAGAAAATTTACGCGTCAAAAAGCAAAGACCTTCCGGCTCTTCGGGGCAAAATCCTCGACAGAAACGGCAAAATCCTTGCGGCTGACGAGGCGAAATTTGCCCTGTGCATAGATTATAACTTTGCCCGACTGGCCGATGAAAGATTCTGGCAGGCGCAGATGCTGCGGGCTCTTGACGGCCCGGATGCGGAAAATGCCGGCGAGAAAATACGTAAAAAATTTATCGAGGATTTTAATACACTCACCGAGATTATTTACCGCTGCGCGCAATTTGAAAATCTCACCTTTGAACAGGTTAAAGAGCAAATCAATCAGCAGATAAACGAGCCGATATGGCAGCTGCGCCTATATCTTGCCTGGAAACGAAAATATCCTGATAAGGAATTCGAGACGGCGGTGCCTGATGCCAATGAAAGACTTCTGCTTGCGGCGGAAATTGACGTGGCGGAAATGCACCAGCCTCAGGAATTGTTCAAGCTCGAAAACGATGACGAAGTCCTTGCCGCTCAGCTTAAGTTTCTCGATACCGATGGCGTCCAGATACAGCCCAGGGCACAGAGATATTATCCGTTTAAAAATTCAGCGTCCCAGCTTATCGGATGGGTCAGACCGGCTGCACCGACAGATAATCAAAATGCAAATGACGAATCCGAAAGATATATGTATGGCGAAACAATCGGTTTTTGCGGAGTTGAATATGTCTTTGAGCCGTATCTCAGGGGCAGCAGAGGCAAAGTTGTTTATGACACTGACAAAGAAATTTTAAGCAAAACGGAAACACGTTTCGGCGGCGATGTAAAATTGACTATTGATATTGAGCTGCAGCGGAAAATTGAAAATATTCTTAAAAACAGAAATCTCAATCCCTGCTTCGGCCATCCCGTCGCGGTAGTGGTTATTGATGTAAATTCGACTGATATACTTGCGTCTATATCAATGCCCGATTTTGATTTAAACAAGGCAAGATGGGACTATTCAGAACTTCTTGCTGATGGAAATAAGCCCCTCGTCAATCGTGTTCTTGAAGAATTTTATCCGCCCGGCTCAACTGTAAAGCCTGTGATTCTCGCGGCCGCCCTGGCGGATAATAAAATCACCGCCGACCAGATAATTTCCTGCCCTTCGCATTCCGCGCCGACCGGCTGGCCGAACTGCTGGATTTTAAAAACTTACGGCTACGGCCACGATGAGCAGTGGGCTTACGAGGGCGGCAACAAAGCAAGAAACGCCTTAAAAGGAAGCTGCAATGTTTATTTTTCACAGCTTGCCGACAGGATTTCGCCTGAAAGTCTTCAAAAATGGCTGTACAACTTCGGCTTCGGCAAAAATGCACTGCAAAATTTCAGACAGGTTTCGGGAATTATATCGAGCAGTGTGCCGCAGGGGAACGATTTACCTTTTGACCAATTGCCCGGTATTGACCCTGCCGAGAGAAGATTCTTCGGAATAGGCCACGGCAATTTCCGGGCGACAGTTCTGCAGGTTGCAAATGTATTTGCGACCCTTGCGAGAGAAGGGGTTTTTAAAAAGGCAAGGATTGTAGCCTCTCAGCCGGCAGATGCAGGTTACAAACTCGGCCTTAATGAAAATATTCTTTCAATAATTTATGATGGAACGCACGCTGTTGTCAGCGAACAGGGCGGCACCGCCTACAAGCAGTTTGCCGACAGCGGCTTTGAGGAAAAGGGCATAAAAGTTTTCGGAAAGACCGGCTCGACCGAAAAACCTTATGATGCTTGGTTCGCGGGTTTTGCGAAAGATAGTTTCGGTAAGTCGGTGGCTTTTGCAGTGCTTATCGAAGGCGGCCAGCACGGCGCAAGCGATGCAGGTCCTATCGCAAGAGACTTGCTTAGTTTCTGTATAGAATTAGGCTATCTTAAATAAATGGAAATCTGATAACTGATAACCGATAACTGATAACTTCTTCAATCTTCCTTCTTCAATTTTTCAACTTTCAGGTAGGTTAAAGTTTTATCTAATATTTCTGCTGCGACAGGCGCCGCGACGGCTCCGCCTGCGTAGCCTTTGCCGAGATGTTTATTTGGTTTTCTGATGGAAACCGTAACGACAACAGCCGGTTTTTCCGGCGGGGCGCCGCCGATAAATGATGCGACGTAATTTTCCTCATCGTAAGTGCCGTTGGGGTTTACGATGTTGGCGGTTCCGGTTTTGCCCCAGACCTGCCAGTTTTGCAGCGCAGCGCTTTTGCCGGTGCCGTTTTTGACGACCTCAACCATTGCCTTTGAAACCAGCCACTGTGCCGTTTTATTGCTGATAACAAAACTGCTGGTCTGCGCAGGTTCCGTTATTTCGAGTTTTTTACCGGCGTTGGAAACAATACCCTTTACGAGATGAGGTTTTATTACTCTGCCGCCGTTGGCTATAGTGCAATAGGCACAGGCCATCTGCATCGCGGTTACCGATACTTCATGACCAAACGGCACTCTCGCAATGCTGTAGCCGTTCCATTTGTTGAGGTCTCGCACCAGGCCCGGCTCTTCACCGAGCAGGTCAATGCCTGTTTTTCTGCCGAAGCCGAAAAGTTTTACGCCTTCGTAAAGTTTCGCGGCTCCCATTTTCTGGCCGATTTTTGCCATTCCGATATTGCTCGAATGTGAAAGGACTTCGCTGATGGTAAGAGTTCCATAACCTCCGTCGTGATATTCACCGATTGTGCCGAAACCCTTGCCGCCATAATGACCGTTTTCGCAGAAGATAGAATCATTCGGATTGATTGACCCTGTTTCAAGTGCCCAGGCAGCGACCACCGGCTTAAAAATACTGCCCGGTTCATAAGGATCGCTGAGTATATGATTGCCGAGACTTTTAGCGTCCGCGTCTTTTAAATTTATCGGGTCGAAATCAGGCAGAGAAACCATTGAAAGAATCTCGCCGTTGCACGGGTCCATAACAAGTGCAACTGCGGACTCAGCCTGGAAGGCTTTAAACTGTTTCAGAAGGGCGGAATACGCAAATTCCTGAATTGTTGCGTCTATTGTCGTTATTATATCCGAACCATCCTGTGCGAAGGATTCAAACTGGCCCAGCCGAACAGGTCTTCTTGCGGCATCGGAAAAAAAAATACTCCGGCCGATGGAACCGCCGAGTTGTTTGTTATACTTTAACTCCAGACCTGCAAGACCCTCCTGGTCTGTGCCGACAAAACCTATCGCGTGAGCGGCCGCAGAGCCGAGAGGGTAATATCTTTTCCATCCGCTTTCGATGCCGATGCCGTCTATTTTGAGTATCTGCTTTCTCTGCTCGTCGGTAAGTTTTGCGTCGGTGATTATGGGGATATATCCCTGATTGCGGCCGGTGAGTATTAGTTTCGAAATTTCAATAGGGCCGATGCCGATGACAGCCGACAGCTCTTGTGCTGTTTTTTTAATGTCTGTGATTGCTCGCGGCTCGGCGAACAAGGTATCGACCTTATAACTCGCTGCGAGGATTCTGCCACGGCAGTCGAGTATCGCACCTCTCCGGGGTCTTTCAAGGAAATTGGACTTCTGGGCCTTTACTGAAATTCCCTCATAATAATCGGCATTGAAATATTGAAGATAAAAGCAGCGGACCCCGACCGCCGTCAAACCTGCCGCGACGAGAAATAATAGCGCTAACGCAAATTTTTTTCGCATATATTAGTCTGTTGGTTTGTTTTTATTTTTAAGTGCTTCGGAAACTGAAGCGGGATTGATAAGAGATTCAAGTTGCAGCTGCTGTTGCCAGAGTTGCTGTTTGAGTCTTGTCTGTATTGCCTGACAGGTGCGGAATTTGTAGAAAGCGATGTTTTGTTCTCTGCGCAGATAAATCGCCGCTGAACAGACAAAACACAGGACAAGAACTACGAAAATGTAACGAAAAGCGCTCAAGGCTGTCAGCGTGCCGGAAGTTTTAATTTCATACCGACCTCGAGTTTTTCCGGGTCGCTGAGTACGGATTGATTTAACTGAATAATTTCAGAGAATCTGTTGCCGTTGCCTAATTGCACCTGGGCTATCTGCCACAAACTGTCGGATTCCTTCACAACGTATTGTCTATACTGCTCTTTGGATGATTGATTGGAGACCTGGGCGGTTTGGGGAGATGTAATTTTTGAAACCTTTTCAGAAACCCTTTCGAAAAGGCCCGTCTTCAGGAGTGTATTCGTCTTGTCTTCAAGCGGCGGTATAACCAATTTCTGTCCGACCTGAATGGCATTTATGGATGAAAGTTTGTCTTTGTTTGCATTAAATATTTTTTGGATGGAAGCGGGTTTTTTGCCGATTTCAGGCCCATACATTTTTTGTGCGATTTCCGCCAGATTGTCTCCCGGAGCGACAACGTAAGTTATAACTGATTCCTGCTGGTCTGCGGTTTTTTCAGGGGGTTTTATCGCAACAGGCTCTTTCTGCATAGTGTTAGTATCAACCGTCTCTGTTGTTTTTACCGCTTCCTGGGCCGCGGGCATAAGGGCCTGGTAGCGGGTTTCCGCGGGACTGTTCAGGTCGATTTTCGGAGTTTCTGTTATCACGGGCATGTCAGGTTTATGGCTCAGGACAGTGGCGATGTTTCTGCTGGCGCCTACAAGTGCCGGCTGCTGCTCCTTGTAATGGCTTAAGTAGCTTGCGGTATCGGCTTCTTTATTGTTCTTGCTTAGAAAAGCGGGGAGACCATTAATAACAAATGTTATGGCTACAATAAAAATAAGTGCTAAAAGCAATCCAATTTTTGCGTCGGTTGTCATTGACGGAACTCCATTTTCATTTTTAAAGTTTAACAGCCATTCTTAATTTCGCGCTTCGGCATCGCGGATTTTCATCCTGTTCAGCCTCCGAAGCGGTTACTGGTTTCTTTGTAGCTATTTCATAAATGCCTGCAGCCTTATTTTCCCTGAAATTTATTTTTACGATTCTGTCTTCGAGACTATGAAAACTGATAACTGCTATTTTGCCGTTTTTGTTCAGCAGACCCGCTGCACCCGAAAGAAATTTCTTAAGATTTTCAAGCTCGCAATTCACGGCTATTCTCAACGCCTGAAAAGTTTTCGTGGCCGGGTGAATCCTGCTCTTTCGCGACTTCGGACTGCATTTAAGCGTATGGCATATAATATTAACGAGTTCCGCGGTTGAGTCTATTTTTTTCTTCTGTCTGTACAAAACGATGGAACGGGCTATCTTCCTTGACGCCCGTTCCTGTCCAAAATTGTATATCAAGTCCGCCAATCCCTTTTCGTCCGTGCTGTTGACAATATCAGTGGCTGAAAGCTCAAGTCTGTCATCCAGCCGCATATCAAGCTTCATATCTTCGTTAAAACTCAGGCCTTTATTTGTATCCGCCAGCTGAGCGGAACAAACGCCCAGGTCTGCGAAAATCAAATCAGCCCTTTCAATTCCGTTTTGCCGCAGGACATCCGCGATGTTCGCAAAATTTTCCCGCACAAGCAGTTTCCTGCAGGGCAGAGGAGCCAGATTTTCTCCGGCAATTTTCAGACAATTGCTGTCGATATCAAGGCCGACAAGAATTGCGTCTTTGCCGAGGGATTTTGCGAAGATTTTGCTGTGTCCGCCGAAGCCTATTGTGGCATCGACAACAACGGCATCTTCTTTGAGGCTTATTCCGGCAGTGAATTCTGCGAGTACAGGTATATGTTCTGAAACTGCCGGCGTATTATTCACTTTTAAATCCTGTCATACTACCAGCTTAAAGTTATGCCGATTAACTGACGGCAAGTTTCATTTCCTGCTCGACAAGTTCCTGCACAAAAGGCGAGAACTCAACGTCGGTAAATGCGTGGTGCAGTTTACGGACGTTTGCGAGCCTTTCCGCAAGGATATTTATCGAAGTGAATGTCTGCTCGTCGGTGGCTCTGTCACCTGTCAGGCTGTCGAGAACTGTTTGACAGTGGTCCATTTCTGTTCTGTACATAAACCTTCTCCTTAAAGTTCTTTGCTTTGTTTTTGCAGAATAGCCTGTCTTGCCTGCATTGTCTGCTGCTGGAACTGCCGGAAATTGTCTGAAACATATTTGTCCCAGTCTTCGCTGTTCCACAGTTCGATATGGTCGCGAATGCCTACAAGTGTCAGGTTATTGTGCAGGTTTGCGCGCTTTCGGATTTTTTCGTTTATTAAAAGTCTGCCTTGCCGATCCAGCTCTACCTTGCTGGCCAAAGCGAAGCTCATTCGCTCAAAGACTACTGCCTCATCAGGGGCCGCCGTCCCTGGCGACTCGGCAAGGGCGAACTGTCTGAAATATTTTTCCGGATAAAGACTTAACACTCCATTGGGGCCGATGGTTAGATAAAAATTACTGCCGTGCTTGTCGCAGTCTATCTGGCTGCGGAGTTTATTAGATATGAAGACTCTGCCTTTTTCATCGACGGTGCCTTCGTATTCGCCTGTTAGTAAAAGCATAGTTATTATCCCACTTCATTAACTAAACCGTACCAATCTTTACCACTCTCTCCCACTTTAGTCAAAACAAAAAACCAGTTTTTCTAAAAAATGTAAAAATTTTCTTATAGGACTGTAGACCGCAAGCCTAAATGGTACTCTGCGCATCAAAATGGTACACATTGCCTGCGCATAAAATCTCCGCTGGGGGCTATTTAGCACCTAAAGCGGACATTATAAATCCATTATTAAATTGTATTAAAAAGGCTTTAAAAACCTTTTATTTTACTAATAAATACAAGACATATTTATACTTAATAGTCAATCTTAAATTTTTACTAAACGAGGGATACCAATGTTTCGCAACCTCGTCCAGTATCGCCCAACAGCGGACCTGGAAGTCTTGTGTTTCTTTTCGTTAAGAAACCAAGAAACCGTCTTATTTACATCCCATCCACGCAAATAGCACTTAATTACGTCGATTTCTAAATTGGTATTACGAGCTATCGGACTCATCATATTAGCGTGTTTATGGCTCTTATGATAAGCAATTTGGGCACGTTTAGCCAGGCTATATATGTTTTGCGGGGTATCGGTAGAAGCAAAGGGGTCAAGCAGCTCAACTAAAATCTGCCAGCTTTCCGTTGCAATTTGACACTTGCCGGAAGGGGTATCTATGGTCAGACAATATTTTAACGGCTTTTCGTTTGTATTTTTCATTTTAAAAAACTCACAGATTGCCTGAGGGTTTCTATCGCATAATCTTTTGATATTTTGCCCGCCTTATATAATTTTCTCGTTTTTTTTGTGACACGAGTTATATCCCGAAAATGAGGCAACAGATAATTAAGCATAACAAGTTTCAGTGATTTTTCCTCATAATTCATAGAGTCAAAAACGTTTTTTATCCGCTGAATATTTTCTTCTTTGGTCGGAATCAACACGGCATAAAGCCTGCGGTTGGGATTTGCCTTAACAGTTCTTTGCCCTGTTTTCGTTTTTTCAAAGGCCTCTCGAATATGAGCAACCAGGGCTTTATCTAATTTTTCGATAGCCTTCAGTGTGTTACAGATTTTCGTTTGACATCTTTTCATCTCTCTGTTGATTTTTGAGAAGCGCATCAAAAACGGCAGAAGGCCGAGACGAATCATTAGAAAATTTCTCATCCATACAAATAATAAAATTGAAGTCATTTTTAAAAAGGTGAGCAGGAATTCCGCGACAGCCTTTAAAAAGTCAAGCAATGCCAGGGATAGAGATTGATTTTTCACGGCTTGTCCATCCGATTCTCAGCTAATTCAGTGTTTAATTTTATGCTTACAATGCCGTTATTCCAATAAATTATACCGAACTCGAATAACCTGGTTGCCTTTTCAATATCTGAAAAAATCTTCTTCAAAAACGTTTCGAGCATCAGCCGCAATGTAGTTTGATGAGACTTTACCGGCTCAATATATACGGCTGATTCAGATTTTATACGGTTGAGTTTTTCTTCAAGGGCTGCATTTTCGCGGTCGATTGCGATTTGCGATTCGGCCATTTCACGAAGAACGCTGTTTATCTGTTTATAGTCATTTATTCCGGCAATGCTTCTTTTCAGTAAATCATTTTGATTTACGGGGTTATTGTTTTTCTTTGATTTTGGAAAAAGTATTCCGGCGGCACATTTTTTTTGACATTTTTTACAAGTACCCGCCAGGCCGTCTTTTTGCCGACGATTTTTGCCAAACGCCTTCAAAGGGTTTCTTGTTCCGCACCTGGTGCAACATTTTGTTTTGGGTTCAGGCATTTTTTACGGCTTTATTATTAACAGAACAAAAGCTGATTATTGTCAGGCTCAACCAGGTGAGCCTGTCCATACCTGCTTCAAAGTCCACCGACTGAGGATAGCAGTTATTGTTTTTATTATTCATTCGGGTCATACCTTCGCCTTTCGGTTACTCCAACGGTCGGATAATTATTTATGCTATTGTCGTGGATTATAGTAAGCTGATTCGGCTCTGTTTTAATCTCTTCGAGTCTGTTGTAATATCTCTGAGTAACATGTTCCACAAACGGCGGAAATGGAGGAAGTTCAGCCAATCCTTGTGCTACGATTCCGGAAGTTGTGCCGATGTCGGATTGAATGTCTGATAGTAATTTTCGAGCCTCTCTCCATTGCTTGCTGCCTTTAGGCACGGTTTTCATATACCGCTTTACGTCCTCTGCCTCCTGTTCAAGCAGCATTACAGAAGTTTCAATCTTGTCGTTGATTAACAATGAATCCTTGCCGTGTTTTTGGAGCTCTTCAAACTGGCCTTGTATGTCATCTTTTTTTTGCTGCCAGGTTGCAAATTCCGGTGCTTCCTGGACGTTCTTTTCTCCGTATTTGGTTGTTATCGCTATATTTTTCCCCAGCATCGAATCGCGATATGCTTTTGTCTGCTGATTTAATTCTTCGGTATTTGAAACTGCAATTTTCTGTTGAGTTGTTTTAAATACCTGCTGTGCCTCAGGCGTTGCCAGCAGCCCTATTTTGCCAGCCCCTTGAACTCCCTGTTCTGCCAAAACCTGTGTTGCCTGTGATTGCGGCAAAGTATTGATATAATGCAAAAGCGCATCCAGCTGCTGGTCTTCATTAAGATTTTCCCATTGAACACCTAATTTGTGTTCGATTTTTCTTGTAAAATTTTTATTCCCGCCCTC
>JBAVNP010000055.1:0-9540 GCA_049691175.1 Sedimentisphaerales bacterium | reverse complement strand
GACAGAAAATCGAATCTGTCCTTCTTGATGAGACAGACAGAAAAACAATCTGCCTTTCAACACAAGTCGGCTGCCGATTAGGCTGCAAGTTCTGCGCGACTGGTTATCTCAAATTTGAGCGGAATCTTACCGCAGGCGAAATCGTCGACCAGGCAGGCACTATCTCAGCCGACAGTAACTGTAAAATAAACAATCTTGTGTATATGGGTATGGGCGAGCCTTTGGACAATTACAACAGCACCCTAAAGGCCGTGCGGATTCTTTCAGACCAGGCCGGCAGACAAATAGGCCTCCGCAGACAGACTATTTCAACAGTCGGCCTGCCGGATGGAATAAGAAAACTTGCTGATGAAGATATTTATCCGCGTCTTGCGGTCTCTCTGCACGCCGCTGACGATAATTTAAGAAAACAAATTGTCCCTGCCGCCGGTAAATATCCCCTGCCCCAGTTAATAAACGCTATGAAATACTATCAGCAGAAAACCGAACGCAGAATAACAATTGAATACTGTATGATGGATAATATCAATGACAGTCTCGATTGTGCTCAGAAACTTATTAAACTTTTAAGAGGCCTGCACGTCAGCTTTAATCTTATTGAATATAATCCTCATCCCGGCAGCGATTTTGAGCCTTCGCTGAAGGAGCGGATAAAGGCCTTTAAGGATATTCTTATGCAATCGGGCTTTGAGGCGATTATAAGATACCGCCGCGGCAGAAGTATAAAGGCCGCCTGCGGCCAATTAGGCGCAGACAGAATAAAAAGGGAGAAAGAATGAACAATATGCCGCAATTGCCTTACGGCATAATCTTCGATATGGACGGCGTTCTGGTCGATTCAGAACCTTTCATAATAAAGGCGTCGATGCAGATGTTTGCCGAGCTTGGCCTGAAAGTCAAACCGCAGGATTTTCACCCTTTTACCGGAATGGGTGAGAACCGCTTTATCGGCGGCGTCGCTGAAAAATATAACTTTCCGGTAGATATTCAACAGGGCAAAAAACGCACCTATGACATTTATCTTGAAATAATAAAGGGCGATTTAAAACCTCTGCCGGGCACAAAGGAATTTATCGAAAATTGCAAAAAAATGAACAAAAAAATTGCCGTCGCCTCAAGCGCCGACTGGCGAAAGGTAAAAGGCAATCTTGCCGAAATTAAAATCCCTGCAGAAACTTTCAATGCGGTCGTTGCCGGTGAAGATGTTAAAAATAAAAAACCTGCACCTGATATATTTCTGCTCGCAGCTGAAAAAATAGGTATTGACCCCAAAGATTGTCTCGTAATTGAAGATGCTCTAAGCGGAATAAAAGCTGCCAAAGCCGCCGGCTGCAAATGCCTTACGATAACCTCAAGTTTCACACCTGAAAAACTCCCCGGCGCCGACTTCTACGCCCCCGATTTAGCCCATGTGCCAAAAGAAGCTATTAATTGGCAATTATAAAAAATATCCCAAAATAGTTTGACAGCAAACTTTATGCTTGTTAACTTTTATTAGTAAGGTTAACCTGTGTTAACCTGATTGATACTGGTTAACATAGTAAGATGTTTATTTAAAACAAGTTATGAAAAAACACCTGACAATACCTGAATTTGCTGACCTTCTTGGAATAAGCAGAATAGCCGTCTATAAAAAGGTAAAAACCGGCAAAATTCCTGCCGAAAAAGTCGGCAGAAACTATGTTATAACAGATAAAACCGTCAAACAGATTCTGGGCAAGGAACTTTCAGAAAACAAAAAGAAACAAATCGACCTTGCTGTTAAAAAAGTCATTAAACAGTATGGCCCGCTGCTTAAAAAACTGGGAAGTGAATAATGACGCCACTTACCGTAGGAGAAGTTGAGCACATAGCCTTTCGACTGGCACAGGAGCATTTGAGCTTCGATGAACCTATCCCGGATTTTACCACAAGATTTCCCAATATACTCGAAAGCTGCCTGCTTACGCCACTTCAGAAATTTGGCGGAAAATATCTGTATCTGACATTTACCTTAAAAGCGGCAATGCTGTTCTATTTGATGATAAAAAATCACCCATTCCAAAATGGCAATAAAAGAATTGCGATTACCACCCTGCTTTTGTTTCTCAAGCAAAATCGAAAATGGCTTAACGCGGATAGCGAGGAGTTCTACAATTTTACAAAATGGATCGCAGCAAGTCCGGCAGATACCAAAAAGCAGACGGTATCCGCCATAGAACAATTTATAAAGAAGAACGTCATTGCCTATAATTAAAAAGGCTCCCCCTTAGGGGGGAGCTTTAAACTGAAATCTTCCCGGCTTGTCACGAGCAGAGCCGATTGGCCCGCTGTGAAGGTCCTTTAAATTTATTTTCATCTCCCTCCTGCAAGCCGGTTTATCAGCTATTTACCCCCACACCTATTTGCCTTGTTCAAAAAAAACCCAAATTCGTCGGCAAAACTCACCCTATTCGGCCGTCGTCTTCCCAACTATCGTGCAAATAGGCGCGGGGGTTACTAATTACAGGGCTGTGCGTCAAATCCGCAGTAGCCCATTTCATCACCGAGCTGTTTTATCCGCTGCCATATTTTATCGTCTTCAATAACATCCAGCGCAACAGGATAAAGGATGTTATCTTCCTGAAAGATATGCTCCCTGAGAATCGGCACAATCGCACAGGAAAGTGCGTTAATCTGAATCTTGAACTGTTCAGGCTCAAAATGCTTGAAATTATTTACCGCCATTGTCAGGTTGCCGACCATATTTTTTATCCGCCAGTGCGCCTTTGACATAACCACGCAGATGCCCTTGCACGGATAGTTTTCCAGTGCCGGGAAAATCAAATCGTCTTCCCGCTGGTTATGAACATCAATCGCCTGCAGATGCCCTGCTATATGCTCCAGTTTGCGGAATTCACTGCTTAATTCAGTCAGCGCCTCTGCTTCCTGCAGCTCAAGGTTCGCCTCGGCAAGGTCTGCAAGAAAACACTCAAACATCTCATGCTCCGCGAGTATCCTGCGCACAGGATGATTGGCAGAAAGATTTGCCCGCAAGAGCGCAAACTGGTCGCCCAAAATCGAGGCAAACGCATAAACAAGCGTGCGGAGCTGCTCGAGAGACATACCCGAACCCAGCAGATACTTATGAGCCTTGCTGATATCGCTGAGTCTTAGGGTTGAAAGAAGTTGACGTGATTCATACCTGATTTTTGCCGGGTCCTCGCCGTCGCGAACGCGCCCAAGAATATCCGCAAGTTTTCTTGCCTTTTCCATAGTCGTGCCTCCTTTTCGCAAAGCGCCAATTGAAATACTCAATCGCCTTTAAACAGTAAACACGCACTTTAAATTATAAATTAGCTATATGCCTTTATACGCCTTAGTTCGGCAAAGTTCACTAAAAAAATAAAAAAAGCGCATAAAATTTCCAAAATCGTGCTAACGAATGTTAAGACAGGCAAGACAGGTATCTTGTGATAATACCGGATACACCCTATGCCCCGAAACCCCTTGTTCCTGGCCCCTGGCTACTGCGGCGGCTTGCAAATACTGCAGGGAGAATATTTGCCTTTTGCTTCCTTAAGCTTCATTGGTATTGAACTCTTGCTCAGAAACCGACAGCCTTGGCGGTGATATTTAGTGCCTGATTTGGTAACATAAACAATAACATCATCATTGCCCGGCTCTTGGGGATTATCACTTCTGACTGCCGGTGCAGCAACCGATGACGGTTTGGTATCCTGTTTATTCGGTTCATCCTGCTTGCCGGATGGGATTGATTTATTAGATTTATCCGCCATAGCTTTCTTGTCCTCCGTAGCTTTAGCGAAGGAGGAAGCGTCGGCGGATGCCCATACCCCTTTTCCTGCCTGCCGCGCAAAAAGCTCAAGACGATGGAACTGGTTCATATACTTAAACAGGCTTTTCATCGCAGCAAGACCGTAACCCTGACGAATAATCTCAGCGTTAACAAACAAACCATCAGGCGAGCGATAAATATATGTTGCCATACAGCTATTCGGGTCGGTCTGCTTCTGTTGTTGGTCAGCTGCGACATAGACACTTTCCCCTTTCAGCAGATTGCTGACAAACTTATCTGCTAAATCAGCGGCATTTGCCGACTGCGCCGCCGATGGCCGTTCAACACCTGTAAGGCAAATCGTTGCCTCATTACCATCCTGAACAATAACGATAGTATTGCTGTTAATCGTTTTTATAACAGGCGAAGGTTTAAGCTTCGACAAATCCGGCTTTTCTTCAATTGCCGGAACTTCAAAGTTTTGCACCGAAACAGCAACGCAGGCAATCCCCAGCAGCAACAAACAGCCTGAAAACAGAAGTCGATATTTCCTCATAAAAAATCCTTTTCAAATAGTCTATGATTTTTTACATAGCCTTACACTCAACTATGTGAAGCATATTATATTATCAAACCAGTAATCGGCGAAAACAGTAAAATCTTTAAAATCAACTTTATTGTCAGGCTGCAAGTCAGCCGACAGGCCTAAACCACTCATCAGCCATACTTCACTTTACCAACAGTATTTTAAACCTTTTCTTGTTAAGTGTTTATAAAACTTTGTAAAAAATTCACAAATTTTGTGAAATTTTCCTTGCTTTCTTAATATTTTATGTTAAAATACCTCTATGTTTATTAAATAACTAACTTAATTTCAGCCTTTTATGAAGAATAACAGCTCAAATAAACAAGAACTTTTGCACCTTTTCGAGAGATTCTCGCCGAGAATCGACCTGCTCGGCGAAGAGCAGAGGATGCTTGCAAGAATGTTCCTCAGCAATCACAGCTACAACGCCATAGCAAGAATCGCAGGTGTCAACAAGGCTACAGTCGCGAGAAAACTGAAAAAAATCGCTGACGGAATCAGCGACAATAATTTCTTCGCCGCCCTGTCGAAAAATAACAATCTGTCTGCTGAAAAAATGGAAATACTAAAAGACTACTTTGTCAGCGGCCTGTCCGTAAAAACAATCACTCAAAACAAAAACGTATCCAGCTACCTGGTGAGAAAATTAATCCGGCAAATGAGGAATTTATGATTACGACATTATCAGCAAATCGAAAATTCGACTGGTCTTTACCTGTTACCGAAAAAGTCGCGGAGGTTTGCAGGGCTTTCGGAATAACGGTTCAAAGACTAAAAGACAACGCCGTTACACATCAATGCGATATCGAACTTTCGCCCGGCCAAATTGCCTACATTACAGGCCCTTCCGGCGGCGGAAAAAGCGTCCTGCTGAGGGAATTTTACAATACATTCGACAGCGGTCTGAAAATCAATATTGACGACATCCCCCTGCCTGACGACAAAACCTGTGTTGACTGCCTCCAGGCCGGTTTTCTCGATACGCTCAGGAATTTAAGCAACGCGGGATTGACAGATGTATTCTGCGTCCTTAATTCGCCTGCCAATTTGAGCGAAGGACAAAAGTATAGATACCGCATAGCAAAGGCTCTTGCGAGTGATAAACAATTTATCTTCGCAGATGAGTTCTGCTCAAACCTCGACAGGGTAACAGCGGCCTGTTTAAGCTACAACCTGCGGAAATTTGCGACAAAGACCGGCAAAATATTTATTCTCGCAAGCTCGCACGATGATTTGCTGGCCGATTTGCTGCCCGAAGTAATCGTCATAAAACATTTGGCAGGTGATGCTGAGGTAATTTACAAAAATGAAAAATAATAAAACGAAAAAACTATTATCATACTCAGGCACTATACTCGTATGCAGTATACTGCATACGAGTATAGTGGGCGGAATTATATGAACTGCACTATAAAGAGATATTTAAAAATTGTTCCGGGAATCATCGCTGACTATAAACTTTTGTCTCGTTTTCATTATCGAGACAGCAGAACAGGGCCGGTAGCGGCGGTTTATAAAATCATCGATACCCATCCGATGAGAGAACAAATTGAACCCGTCGTCGGCATAATCATTTATTCAATGCCGGCCTGCTCCGTGCAGCTTTGCAATATCGCGACAAAAGGCCTGTTTACAAAATTAGGCTCCGCGAATGCGAGTATGCAGCTTGTAAATCAAAACATCCGCACTATCGCAAGAGTGGTAATCGAACCGCGATACAGGGCTTTGGGACTTTCTTACCAACTCGTCCAAAAAACGATGCCGCTGCTGAATATGCCTTACATCGAGGCTCTGGCCGTGATGGGCAAGGTCAATCCATTCTTCGAAAAGGCTGGAATGATGAAATTCGAAGCCCCCCAGCCTTTGCGCAGCGTTAAACTCCGCCAGGCTCTAAGCACAATCGGTATTGAAGACACCGACCTCGTCGATATCGAAAAGACGCACAATAAACTTCAAAGCCTCAATCGAAAGGCAAAAAGTTTTATCGAAAAGCATATAACGGATTTCCTCGCCGCCTACGGCAAAAAGGGCAGATTAATGCGCGACGGCTTAACGAGGACAGAATTTTTTATCAGCAGGCTGTCCGAGAGGCCGGTTTATTATCTGTGGCGAAATGCCGACTGCGATTTGAAGATATAATCCCGTTTTAACGGGACGTTTTTTGACAAGTTAATATGAGAATAAAACAAACAAAAAGGCCGGCGTATGGCCGGCCTTTTAAAACTACGTCTTTATAAAAAATAATCAAACCGCCTGTGGTTTTTTAGCTGCAATCTTGTGCTTGATATACAAAATCAGCCTTATCATCGCAAAGATTAACAACGTATTTATAACAAACATAGATAAATAGACGGTAATTAGGTGGGTATACATCCAATAAGGTGGAAACAATCCAAACATCTCTCTCATTAAGTTTATAAATTTTACAAAACCAATAGTAATATATAAACTTGGAAGCATTACCACGGAACAAAGAAGTTTTAGATATCTTACTGTTTGGCAAATCCAAAAATTAGAACAGATATGCAAAATTAATCCTGACAAATAACCAACTAATACGACATAGGAAACGAGAGAAGAAATAAATAACCCTTTTGGCATTCGGGCATTTTTTCTATATATGAAAAGCACGAACATAATAATAGTCACTATGATTAGAATGCTTATTTCGCTACGAACCATGTAGTAGTGCATCGCCGATACGCCAGATGAAGAATGGATATCATTCATATTTCTGTTCTCTGCAAAAACGTAATTAACCTCTTATCATCCATAAATTTAATCTACCTTTTAACAAGATATAAGTCAAATTTTAAATCTTAAATATTAAATTTTAAATAAAAAAGGAACACTTATGCCTAATCAAACAACAATCATCCGAATACCATTGGACAAACTTCTGCCGCATCCGGAAAACCCAAACAAAATGAGCAAACAAACGTTTGAAAAACTCAAACGTCATATCAAACAATCACACAATTACGAGCCGCTGATTGTTCGCAAGCATCCTGATCCCAATTTCGTGGGAGAAAATCATTTTCAAATCATCAACGGCCATCACAGGGCTGATGCCCTCAAACAGCTCGGCGAAACATTCGCAGACTGCGTTATCTGGAACATTGACGACGACCAGGCAAGAATCCTGCTTGCGACATTAAACCGGCTCGGCGGAAAAGATGAACTGAGCGTAAAAGCAGAGCTGATAAAAAGCCTTTCTGAAAAATTCAGCGTCAAGGAACTTACAAAGCTGCTGCCTGACAGCAAACAGGCGATTGAAAGATTAAAAGACATAGCCAAATCGCTGCCGCAATTTGAAGATGACGCAAAGGCTTTTTTAAATATGCTGGTTTTCTTCCTGAATGATGAGCAGATAAAAATTGTCAATTCCGCACTCGAAAAGGCAATGCCGGAAAAAGGCACAAAATCGGAAAAAACGGCAACAGCAATAACAACAATAGCAAAAGATTATTTGAATCAAACACGGAGTTAAAAATGAAACATAAAAAAATAAAATATGTATCGCTCGAAGCAGGGGCCTTTCTTTCCGATATGGTTTTTCAGGTAATGAACGCCGAGGAAAGAGGCGTTTACTGTTCGCTGATTTTTTATTTATACGAGAATAACGGAGGCCTTCCCTTAAATCCTGAATACCTGAAACATCTTTGCAACTGTGAAAACTTCGAGAAGGTATGGGAATTTATCAAACGAAAATTCATCATTAAGCGGGAACGAATTTATCATAAAAGAGTAACGGCTGAATTGGAAAAGGCAAGGCTATTTTTACAAGGCCAGTCGGAAAAAGGCGTTAAGGGAATGAAAAGCCGATGGCACAGCGATAACACAGCTATAACTAAGCGAAGCGAACCGAATCGAAGCGAAGATAAGGGAAGTAACAATTCGAATACGAACTCGGCTTTTCAATCTCCTATTTCTTCGATTCGACGCGATACGATTACGACTGCGGAACTGGAGACATTAAGATTTCGGATTTACGACATACTTTGCGGGATTTTCAGAGGCAGGACGGTATCGGACAGCACCGCGATTCGCAACCTTACGAAATGGGTCAAGGAAAACATCGCGGCGGGAAAATTCGAGCCGGAGATTTTCAAAACCATTGTCAATATGGCTGTCGAATCCAAAAACGGCAAAAGCAGAAAGCCGCTGGCCGTGTTTTTCGCGCAGGTTAAAAGAGAGCTTGGCTACAAAGATGAAACCTGAAAATCGGCGATTTTGCCTCTAAAAGCCTGTTCCAGCCCCCTAAAAAAGATAGACTACCGAGATTTTCCTTGATTTCACAAAGAAAACAGGTATAATGATTTTCGTATTTGTAAAGGATGATAGAGAAATAAAAGGCAGGAAGAATAAGTATTTTTCTTAAGCTTAAGAGCAGGTTATGAAGAAGATTTTGTTATTTTCCGCGATTCTTACAGTTCTCGTAATTTTTAGTTTTTACATCTTTGCGGCTGCGGATTCCGGCATTCAGGAGAGGCCTTCGCCAAAATTGCTTAAGATTGACATCATCGGCCCAAATTCCGTGCCTGAGAATACACAAAACGTTTTTCATATCGCCGCAATTTATGATAACGGCTCAATCGTAGAGGTTACTCCTGATGCAAACATTATGGTTACTCCTGAAAAGCATGCGGTGATAAACCTCGGCGGAATTATTGAAACGTTCAAGCAAAATCAGCGGGAACAATTCATAATCCACGCAAACTATCAGGGCTTTGCGGCGGAAAAACTGGTTACTATTTATCCTCTCCGCGACATCGCAAAAAAATAATCAGCTTCAGCACTTAGAAATTTAACTGTTTTCAATTCTTCTATTTACAATTTTCAATCTTCAATTTTAAAAGGGTCTTACTATGTCATTAACAAAGAAACAATTAGAGATTATCGACGATTTATTTGAGTCCGGCGGCGATGAAACCGCCATCCTGCAAAAACACAGCATTCCGCGCAAAGTCTGGGCCAAATGGTTTGCCGACAAGGATTTCACCGATGAGATTGCCGCCAGAATCGAATCATCAAAAAGACAGAGCCGGATAATTCTGGCAAAGTATGTTCCATTTGCCGCGACAAAACTGGTTCAGTTATGCGACAGTGAAAGTCAGGAAACCAGCCGAAAGGCTTGTATTGATATTATTTCCTCGCAGACCGGCCAAATTCCAAAAACCGATGATGCCGGTCAATC
>JBAVNP010000054.1:0-3309 GCA_049691175.1 Sedimentisphaerales bacterium | reverse complement strand
GGTTTTATCTTTTGAAGAATCTATTCTCGATTCGCTGACAGCTACTGACGTCTCTGCAGAAGTTGCAGGGTTTATAGAAGACCCTGAAAAATATGAGAAAAAACCGCAGGTGAACAGAATCGCCCGGAATAACAACCTTCTTTTGGGAATTATAAACGACCAGACCAGAGTCAGATTCGTTTGGCAGTGTATTACAGCCTGCCTGCTGATATTTATCGTAGCAGCATCTTTTATCTGCTTCAGCCTGTATACAAGCCGCCAGAATCTGGCTGAAAAACTCAGCGAACTGAAACCTCTGGAAAAGAAGCTGGAAACCGCCAGAGCTGAAGCTGACAGCGCCAAGACTAATGTAATTACATCCAACGCCGAACTCAAACATACTCAAAGTGAATTGAACATCGCAAAAGCAGAGATAAAAAGGCTGCAAGAGCAGTTAGCCGATATTACACAGCAATACGAAGCTCTTCAGGCACGCAATGCTGAAGTAGTGAAATTACTTAACGGACGACTTCAAAAACTCTCCAACCAATCCAGCCAGACTGCCCCCAAATAGCCAAACGCCATCTGCGCCCGGCATTTCAGGCAGATAATAATCTCTCTTAATCCACTACCCCCCTACCGCACACTGTCCCAGTGAAAAACAAGTTGACAAAGGTCGCTGTAATTTAGTATAATCAGAGTCGTATAGCAGATTAAATTTAGCCAGGGATGGATAACTATCCGTTCACTGGCTTTTTTTGTACAAAGGAGGATATAAGATGGTTAAACAGTTTTCTCTATTGACACTGCTTCTGGCGGAATTGTTTCTTGTCGGATGCGCAAAAATAAAACTTGGCGACCCGGCAGCCCTGCCCGGCTTTGGCGAAAAATTCTGCGATACGGCTGCCCCGCCCAATTGCAGCCAAAACTGCGGCGAGCCGGCAGAAATTATTCTCCCTCCAAAATTCAAGAACGGCGATATCGTAAGATATAAAATGCTCAAGAACGATATGCTGGGCATTATTATGCAGTGCGATTATAAATATATGCCTCGCTTAAAAACGTATTACTGCATAGTGGATTTCTACCCTTCCTCAGCCATACACGTTGACTTTTCAGCGTTTGACAACTACGAGCGAAGATATGTCTATGAGTATGAGTTGATAAAAGAACCCTTAATTCCCGCAAGATGGGCTTTGAGGGGCGATGATTAGGAACAAAAAAATAGGTGTCTGTTCATAGTTATTATCATCAAAGCGGCTTTAATATATATTTGATGATATCTTTTCTGCTGACAATACCTACGAGTTTTCCATCTGCTGTTATTGGAACTCTCCTAAAATTGTTTTGCAGAAGACACTCACAGATTGTAACAAAATCTTCCTCCTGCTCAAAACTCACAACATTTTCTGTCATAAAATCTTCAACTTTTGCCGGGTCGTCTTCCGAACAGGATGATAATCTCAACAAGTCCTTTTCTGATATAATGCCTACCAGGGTCATATCGTCATTGACCACGGGTAATCCGGTAATATCACTTTCCATCATAATTTTCAGGACAGTGTTAATTGGCGTATGCCTTTTAACGAATACCACATTAGTTGTCATAAAGTTTTTTGTCTCAAACACTGCTTCAGATCCTTTATTTAGACAGCACATAAAGTTACACTAATTACCTGTATCTTTCATTTCGGCATTTACATAGTGACAATGAATTTCGGGAAGTACCAGATTTGATGCTGATAAGTGTTAAATTGGATTTATACCAGATGGAATTTTCCAGCAATCAAGACAGTTGTATTACTGTTGAAAGGCGATGGTTAATATCCGATATAATAATTATGCCAATGATGGTGCCTGAGATGTTTTGTCTGCGTTAGAAATGCCCGAATCAGTGTTCAGCAGTGCTTTGAAGATATCGAATACCGTTACCAGGCCGGCCACTTTGCCATTATTCTCAACCACAGGCAAGCAACGCAAGTCGGATTGGCACATATTTTCCATTATTGCTTTAATTGAAGTGTCCGGCTTTATGGTGTGGACGGGTCTGTTCATTATCCATTTGAGCCTGATTTGAAGTGTAGCATCATCTGTCGGCCTGCGCCATTTGGCGAACATCGGCTTAAGATACACACTGAGAGTTGCAGCTATATCAAATGTTGAAACAATACCATCGAGCAGTCCGTCTTTGCCCACAATCATATAGCCGATGCCGGCTTGTTCCATTTTTGTCAGGGCCTGCTGAACGCTGTCATCGGCATCGCCCCAGAGAACTTCTTTTTGCATAATATCTTTGGCGCATACTGTCAAAGATATCTGGTCGGTTCTACCGGGTAAACCGGCTGATGATTGCACCATTTTTTGTATAGTTTCGGAAACGGGACCTGCGGCCGGCTCTTTGCCGCCTGTCGGCTCAGTTGGTGTTTCAGCATTGGGTGCAGATGTTTTGACAAAGATTGCTTCCGGCAAAATAACGCCGCAATTGAAAGTTGGATAATCACCAATTGTTATTGTATAAGGGACGAACAAAAATTCTTCATCGTCGGACAGGCCCATCTTTTCCTTCGGGTTGTCCCAGGGATTTCCGATAAACGTATTTGTTTGTGCGAAATGGCCGTGTTCTTTCAATCCTTCGTGAAAGATTTTGTCCCAGGAGCCGACGAGCAGATTACCGGCTTCTTTAACGGCATCAGCCATACCCTCAGCCTCTTTGGCTGAGCCGTGTTTACTATCATCAAGAATTTTTTGTTTGGGCAGCATCACGATGATACCGGCCAGTGTAAATAGGCCCTCCTGATCAAACACCACCTGGAAAGTCCCATTTAAAACGCCTTCGGATTTGATGAAATTGACGGCTGCCAGTGTTTTAAATCTTTGAGTAAGTCCTTTGATGGTCTCGGTGCACGCTCCCTTTGAACTGCACTTCATATCCACCTCGAACATACCGGAGATGGTTTCACAAAAGGTCTCAAACGCCGCTGTTGCTAATTCTATCGTCTGCGACTTGATATCTGTTTGGGGTGTTGCCATTTACCAGGACCATTTTTAAAGTTATTTGTGATTTTCTTAGTATAACAGTGCATCTTAGCCATATAAACTTTTTCCGTATCTTTGAGTTACGTCTTGCCAAATGACAATACGTCCCTACCCCTCTTTTCGTTAGATTCTGCAAATACTTTAGGATTTCCTGACAAATTTGTGCTTTTTTTATGATTTGGCACAAAAAATCCTTATGTTCAGCGTTTTACTCTCGAGAATTATGGAAGTAACTGTTAACCGCTGTACCCCGTTTTTTGTGCTGCGAAGAAACAATTTAATTAGGTTTAGTAT
>JBAVNP010000053.1:0-5948 GCA_049691175.1 Sedimentisphaerales bacterium | reverse complement strand
TGTCCGACTAAAAGCCGTTAAGGTAGTCCGGCTTGCCGTCGTCGCTGTCGTAGCTGATTGAGTCTGCCTTTTCGTCTTTAAGCTCAAATCGGCAGATTTTTTCAGCCTTTTTTGTATTGCTGTCAATGCAAACTATGATGCCGTTTATACGCGGGTCCTCCGTTGCGATTTCGAACGGACAGGGCATTTGTGTCCTGAAATTTTTCAGGACGGATTCAATTTTTCTCCCCAAAACCGAGTGATGCGCTCCGGTCATTCCTATATCGGTTATATACGCGGTGCCTTTCGGCAGGATTTTTTCATCTGCCGTAGCGATATGTGTATGTGTGCCGAAAACACAGGAAACTTTTCCATCGAGGTAATAGCCCATAGAAACTTTTTCGCTTGTCGCCTCGGCGTGTATATCGACGAAGATAATGTCCGCCTGATTTTCGAGTTTCGCCAATTGCGAGTCGATGCAGTCATAAGGGCTGTCGGCAGGCTTCATAAAAATTCTGCCGATAAGCGGCACAGCAGCGATGACAGGACCTTTTTCCGTTTTATATAACGCGAAACATTTGCCGGCGGCGTGGGCCGAGAGATTTGCGGGCCGGGCGATATTATCGTTTTTTTCGAGAACTGTTATTATGTCCTTCTTTTTGTAAACATGGTCGCCCAGAGTAATCAGATTAACGCCGTATTTGAGGAGTTTGTCGTAGATTTGCGGTGTAAGCCCTGAACCGCCCGCGGCGTTTTCAGCGTTGGCGATAACACAGTCTATTTTGTGTTCGTCTATTATCGCGCCGAGATTATCAGCCAGGATTTTTTTTCCCGGCCTGCCCACTATATCGCCTATACATAAGATATTTAATTTCACTATTGGATCTTCAAATTTTCAATATTCAATTTGTTTACTTCGCATACTCAATGCATCTCAATTCCCTAAGCAGCGTAACCTTTATTTCGCCCGGATAGGTCAGTTCTTCTTCAACTTTATTTGCTATATCGCGGGCCATTTTTGTGGCGCTGCCGTCGTCTATGTTCTGTGCGTTTACTATAACGCGTATTTCTCTGCCCGCCTGAATCGCGTAGCAGTTTTCAACTCCGTTGAATTGTTTTGCGATTTCTTCAAGTTTTTCGAGCCGCTTGATATATCTTTCGAGAGTTTCCCGTCTTGCTCCCGGCCTTGATGCGCTGATTGCATCTGCCGCCGCGATAAGCGGCGTATAAGGATTATCTGCCGGTATGTCGCCGTGATGTCCCGCGACGGCGTTGAGTATTATTTCCGATTCGTTGAATCTCCTTAGATAGTTTGCTCCGATTTCCGGATGGCCGCCTTCAACTTCGTGGTCCATAGCCTTGCCGATGTCGTGCAGGAATCCTGCTCTTCTTGCAATCGAACCGTCCAGCCCGAGTTCGTCCGCCATTACCTGTGCCAGAAACGCCACTTCGATGCTGTGCCGCAGAACATTCTGCCCGTAGCTGGTTCTGAAATGCAGCGTTCCTATTTCCATAAGAATTTTGTTGTTGAGGCCTCTTACATCGGCTTCGACCGAAGCTTCCTTGCCAATCTGGAAGACTTTCTGGGTAACGTCTTTTTTGGTTTGTGCGACAAGCTCTTCAATCCTGCTCGGATGTATTCTGCCGTCCTGGATAAGTTTTTCCATTGATTGTCTTGCGACTTCTCTTCTTATAGGATTAAAGCTGCTGACGACAATAACGCCGGGCGTATCATCGACAATGACATCGACGCCCGTTGCCTTTTCGAACGAGCGGATATTTCTGCCTTCTCTTCCGATGATTCTGCCCTTCATATCGTCGCTGGGTATATCTATTGTCGAGACTGTTACCTCGCAGGTCTGCTCGGCGGCGTATCGCTGGATTGCCGAGCTTATGATTTCCCTGCTCTTTTCTTCGGAAGTCTCCTGTGCTTCTTCGGTTTTCCGCTGGATGATTGCGTTCATCTCGTGTTCGCATTCGTCTTCGAGTTTTTTCAGCAGAAGCTGTTTCGCGTCCTCGGCGCTCATCGCACTGATTTTAAGAAGCTGGTTCTTCTGCTGGGCGATGATGATGCCGATTTCTTTTTCACGCTCGTCAAGCTGATGAGAACGTTGTTTAAGATTATTTTCCGTCTGTTGGAGGGTTTTTTCACGTTGGCCGAGCAGTTCATTTTGCCTGTCGATGGCGTCCTCGTGTTTGGTTAATCGCCGTTCTGCTTCGCGGACTTCCGCCTTTGCCTGGTTGACTTCCGCCGTAAATTCTTCTTTTTTCTTTAAGGCTTCTGCCGTTGCCTCTATCTGGGCGGTCTTGATTATTTTTTCCGCGTCCTTCTTGACCTGCTCCATCTGCAGGGAAAGTCTTTTATTGAGGCTGCTTTGTTTTAGAGCCCCGAAAATCTTGCCGGCCGCAAATGCCAGAACCGCTCCCGCCGCGACACCGATTGCCGCTATGACAGTGCTGGTTTGACCGGAAAGTTCTGCTATTGTAAACATCTTTCGTGCCTTTCCTGTTCGTTGTCTATTCGGATATAGATTTTGGTTATAGAACGGATAACGCGGGAAGAGCTTTAGAAGCTGCAAAAGAAATGATAAGAGCTGAAATCCTTTTCAGAAAGTTAGGGTTTTTGACTGCCTGTTAAATGGGTTTTTTGCACACCATCAGGAGCAATCGTCTTTTTTCGAAAGGCTGCTGTAACTTAATTTCCACTTGTTTACAAACCATAGTTTCTGAAAATATCGATTTTTCTCTTACTTGTCCGCTCATGGCGGATTCACTGATTTGCCTGGCTGTTTCGACTTGAGACTTTTTTACATTCTCTATCGCCGAATCGGCCTGCTCTCAGTGCTTTTGTAACTTTAAAAACTCATAGCGGGGCTTTTAGCCCTGCCTTCTGCGATTATCCGCTGCAAACCACACAGTTTGCCAATCGCTTAACTATCTATCATACGTTTATTATCGGTTTTAGGCAAGTCAAAATAACGTATTTTTATATAACTTTTGCGCCAATATCGATATTTAACCCATTATGGGCTAACTTATTTTGCAGACCCCTTTTTATTTTTTATAAACGGTGGCCTGTTATTTGTATTTAGGACTTTCCATATCTTCTTATTTATGTCCCGCACGTATCTACTACTTGTCCCGCAGCACGTTGCGGCGGGGTTCCTCTATCACTACGATAAAAAAAGATAGGTGCGGGATCGAATATTCATCCTATAACCGTCTTTTCTGGGGTTATTTTTTCTACTCTCAACTTTCTATTCTCTAATCTCTCGCCTTTGGCGAGGGTTAGCCCCCGCGTTTAGTTTTGTTCCTTGGACACCCCGTGCCTGATTCGTCGAGAATCAACGGGGCAAAACTGCGGGGGTCGACTTTTCAACTTTCGACTTTCCTTGCCCCGTTAGATGCCGCTTCGGCTATCTAACTGGGGGATTCTCCCCAGACTTCCGCTATCTTGTCCTTTATCTTCTTTTCAAATATCTCTATCAGCTTCTTGTTCTCATTGACTATTGCCCGCTCTTCCTCTATCTCGGCAACAATTTGCTTCTGCTCGTTTAAAGTAGGTAAAGGAATTTCGTAATTATTAACGAAATCTGTTGTTATTCGTTGCTGTCCTGCTGAACCGCTCATATTATTTTCACCTTGATTTAAGAAGTTCTTTTCTGAAACAAAATAATAAATCCATTCTGGCAAAATGTCTTTGGTTGCTCTTAATACGATAAACTCTGTTGAACCAAAACCAATACCATTTTTAAGATTTCGAGCAATCCCTGATTTCCCATTTTCGAAACAAGGTGTAATTTTCGCAAGAAGGACATCATTGTCTTTAAAATAAGTATAAACATTAATTACTTCTTTTATTTTTTTTTCTTTATTTGGAATGAAGGCTATAAGATTCTCATTTAAATCAGCCATAGGAACAAACGAAACTGCCATATCTTTATCACATCCATTTAATTCTGATTTTGGCGGTTTGACATCACAAGCCTCGCATAATTTCACCATTGGCCAATCAGGCTTTATTTTTATCGTCGGCTTATAATTTTCGACTATCTGCCTTGCACCGTCTATTATCTTTTGAAAATCTTCTATCTCCGAAACTATCTTCTCCTGAATATCCAGAGACGGAAGGGGAATCTTTAAACTGCTTAATTGTTCTTTTGTAACCCCCTGAATTGTCGAACCTCTACTATTGTTTTTAAACTGTTGAACTTTGGTAAATAAAATATAAAGTAAAAAATCAGGTAGAATTTTTTCTTTGTTTATTATTAAACCTTGAGAATCTTGACTAATACAAACGTCAAAATTATTTAAAAATAACTTTCCGAGACCGACCCTTGTAACAACTATAATATTGGTTTTAGGAATAAGATTAGTCGCTGATTCTTTTATCGCTTCTTTTGTAATATATTTTCTTGGTTGAGCATTTTTTAAATCCAAAATATCAGCGCTTGTTATCCAAGGGATATTGCCATTCCAATATTCTGGAACTTTTGTTGAAGGTGTCCCACCACTTAGAATATTCAAGCATATTTCCCCCAATTCCACCATCGGCCATTGAATTTTAGCATTATGTTCAAATTTTATGTATCTTTCGCCTGTTAAATTGTAGTCGCCTGATTTGGCGATTTCTGATTTGGAAACGGCGTGCGCGAAATCCCCCGCCACAGGTGCGGGGGCTAAACAGTCTTTATAATTTTCTGCTTTTGATTTATAAATTTTTAAAAATTTCAATGCCGCAGGCATATCATTTTTATCTATCTCTCTTCTCTGTGCCCCTAAATCGAAACCATCATTTTCAACCTTTACAAACAAAATTTTATCAATTCTCTTTGCAAGGGATTTATCCATCAAAAGAATCGAAGTCTTAACGCCTGAATACGGATTAAAAATTCCTGCCGGCAGCGATACAACCGCCCATAAATAATTTTCTACTAACATTTTTCGCAATGCCTTATAGGCATTCGACGATTGAAAGATTATTCCTTCCGGCACAATCACGCCTGCCCTGCCCTGCGGGTTTAAGTGTTCCGCGATATAATCGACAAAAAGGACCTCGCTTCTGTTTGCCGAAATTGCAAATTTGCTATGCGGCCTTATCCCGCCTTTTGGAGACATAAACGGCGGATTTGCCATAATAACATCAAACGTCTCGCCCCATTTATCCTCAGAAGTCAGTGTATCGTATTCGTGTATCTTCGGGTCTTTGAAACCGTGAAGATACATATTGACTAAAGACAATCTCACCATATCCGGCGAAATATCATAACCCACAAAATTATTTAAAATTCTTTTCTTCTCGTCCGGGTTTAATTTCTGATTATTTCTGACAATGTGTTTATATGCGCTGATAAGAAATCCCGCCGTTCCGCAGGCAGGGTCTAAAACCATATCATTTTTTCTCGGCTCAATTACTTCAACAATAAAATCTATAATATGCCTCGGCGTTCTGAATTGTCCCGCATCGCCTTGTGAAGATAAAACGCTCAAAAGATATTCAAAGGCATCGCCTAATTTTTCGCTGTGGTCATATCTGAAATTGTTTATCTCCTTTAGGAATATTCGCAAAGTTTCCGGGTCGCGATAAGGCAAAAAGGCGTTTTTGAAAATATCCCTGAATAATTGAGGAATATTTGGGTTTTGATTCATTCGGTCGAGGGCTTCACTGTATATATTTATAAGGTCGTGCCCGCCGATACGGGGGTCGAATATATTTGTCCATGAATACTTTTTATATTCGCCTTTAAAGAAACCCGATTTACCGCCCATCTCGATAGACTCCCTGTCCATATCATCCATAAACTTGTAAATCAGGGCGATGGTTATCTGTTCTACCTGCGATTTCGGGTCAGGTATTTTCCCAACCAAAATATCCCTGCAATTATCTATTTTTCTTTTTGTTTCAACGTCTAACATATTCCACCGATTAGCCCCCGGACCTGTGCCGGGGGAAGATTTTATTTCTTCCA
>JBAVNP010000052.1:0-17326 GCA_049691175.1 Sedimentisphaerales bacterium | reverse complement strand
CATCAAAAAGAACCGGATACCTGGGCGAAGCCGGCGGACCTTATAGTAATAATAATGGCAAGTACGGCGTTCCCCCCGCCAGATATATGTCGGATTATGCTAACCAGCCTCAAATAAAAGCTCATCTCGATATCCAATTCAACGAAAACTGGCGATTCTGGGGACGATATACAACCGAATCTTCTGAGGTTGATTCTACAAACGCCCAGAAATATTGGATAGACGGCAAATATCAAACCTGGCGTCAGACAAGATACCGTTATTTTCAGCTTGCTTTGGAAAATAACAGAGATATCAGCGATAACTGGAGTTTAAAATCCACATTCGGGCTTGGCTCAAGAGATGTTCGTGAGGTCAGCGGATATTTCGGCGGCACCTTTCCAGACGACAGAAATAATTTGCGGAATTGCAGTCAGGTTTTTTCGGAATGGACATACCTGGCAAGATTTATGCTGAATTATGAACCGAAAGATGGAGACTTAAAAGCGGCATTAGGCTACGAACTCAGTTATGACCTTATCCGCCCAGCCTGGGGCACAAGTGCTCGTGAAGGTCTGCGGGTCAATGATGGAATTATCAGCGGACCATCTTCGGAGGCCTACGCGGGAGCCGGACTGGCTTATAAAGGCGGCAGCACAAGTACCGGACCTGCTTATTTTGTAGGCAACGGATGGGAAACTTTTACTAATTCATTCATCGGCGAATTGAATTATCGGTTAACGCCCAAGACAACAATGATATTATCGGCACGCATAGATAAGCATTCTTATACCAATTACTACACCTCGCCCCGTATAGCCTTTATCCACGAACTAAAGAAAGACCATTATCTGAAATTTATCGCCCAGAAGTCGGTGCGTATGAATACCGCCGATGAATTATATATGGCCTACCAGAACAATAAGGTGAATAAGCCTGAAACGCTTGAATCCTTAGAACTTATATATTCAGGAAAAATGGGCGAGCATTGGTTCATCGATACGTCTGTTTTCTTTAACAGGAATGAAGCTATTGCCTGGAATGGAACTGCCAGAGCCAGTACGCCCGTCGGAACGTTAAAAACCATCGGGTTGGAAATGGAGCTGAAATACAAGAAAGAAAACTTTGAATTAGGCATAAATCACTCGATCGTAAAACAACTGTCCTTCTTGACCGCCGACAGGATTGAGACCTCCGGCATCAGCTATTCCGATTATTATGCCAAAAGCGGAACAGTTATTATAGGCTCAAAGGGAAATGATTTAGCGAACTGGGCCAATCAGTCAACTAAACTATATACCAATATCGACCTTTTCAAGAAGAAAGCAACTCTTCATGGAGATATAAAGGCATACTGGGGATTTGAAGGCTGTAAGGACGGCTTGGACTCCCTTGCCAGAGGCCAGGCGAATGCAGGCAAAGGCCCCTCTGACGCGGATGTCGTCTCTCTCCAAAAATTCAGAGAGGAAGATGTTTTTGGTATTTTAGCCTCCGCCAATCTTTCATTAACTTATCATGTCAACAAATCAGCAGATTTAACTGTATTTCTGCAAAACATACCGGTTTATGGAAGCAATAAAAGGTATTTTTATTCTTCCGGCATTAATAGTACATATACAGGCAACAAAGTCGGCTGGGTTGAAGAGCCGATGGTTGTGGGCTTCAAATACAAAATACGGTTCTAACATCCAGTATCTATCTTCAGCCCTGCCCTCTTAAAACCATCTCATAACCATCCTGCAGCCGCATTATCAGTATTAATAAATTGATAATGCGATTTCTTCGAGATTGCAGATAGGTTCCCTGCTATTTAGTCGTTTTGTGTGCTTTCTTCTTCAAAAAAAATATCCAGTTTTACCCCCCCGCATTTGCTCCGATCGCTAAGCCGCCAGAGATGGATGATATTCTGGAAAACACTCTGCTCAACATTAAGATTGACAAATCCCTAACCAAACGTGAAACCGAAATTCTGAATTTGATTGTTGCCGGCAAGACTAATAAGGAAATATCGCTAAAGATTTTCCGAACCGAGCGAACAGTTGAATATCATCGCCATCGACTTATGCACAAACTTGGCACTAAAACGGCTGCCGATTTAGTTAAACGTGCTATCGTTATGGGAATTACATAAATATAATCTCTTCTGTTTAGTATACAAACTTAGGCGGGCAAGGCTCTAACCTTGTCCGCCTTTTTTTACAGGTCTGAATAACACAAAAATCAGGTACTTCCCGAAATTACCCCACTGTCAAAATTTGGCGAACTAACTATGAGCAGCTTGAGTCTGTCTGCTTGGATTATCCGGCCAAAAAGCACATAATCTCTCTAAAATGGCCGGTAGCTAATGAAAAATGTCAAAAAACCAAAAAGGAGAGATAATCCAATGAATAAGAATAAAAATTCTAAGGTAAAAGAAATGTGCGAGGCGAAAAACAGAGACTGTAATTTGTGGCGATTCCGGCATATCATCGCATCTTTGCTGATTCTCTCTGTTGTTTCATTCAACGCTCTTGACGCTAATGCATCGGACTCAAATGACTTATTCAGCTTGTCTCTCGAGCAGCTTATGAACGTTGACGTCTATGCTGCTGCAACCCTTACTGAAAAAAATCCCTTGAAAACCCCTGCCTGCGTAACTGTCATCACCTCTGCGGATATCGCCAGAACCCCTGCCCGGAACATACTGGATTTGATGGAAATTTACGTACCCGGAATGTTATATATGAATCACAGCGATGGTCCCGAGCCGGGTATTCGCGGAATAATTACTGACAGGCCCTACAAATTTCTGGTCAATGTCAACGGTATAAATGTCAATACCAAAGCGCACTACGGTGCTCGTCTGGAGTTATTAAACTGGGAATTGAGCGATATTGACCGAATCGAGGTCGTTCGCGGCCCCGGTTCAGTTACTTATGGACCGGGCGCAATCGCCGGCGTCATTAATATTTACACTAAAAGAGGAAAGCAGGCTCCCGGTTTTCAATTCGGCGGACATTACTGGGGCAAATACGACAGCATCGGCAATTGGGTCAGCTATGGATACCACAAGGACCAATTCGATCTTTATAGTTACTTCAGTATAGTTACCGAAAATGGCGAAACTCCGGATTTATTTGCTACCGGCTCGAATGCTAAAGTCGGATACACGGGCGAAAAAGGCGCAGCAAAGTCCTATCCTCCTCCTACATATATGGGAGATTTCTGGAACCAGCCTCAGATAAAAGCCCATCTCGATATTCAAATTAACGACAGTTGGCGATTCTGGGGGCGTTATGTAACTGAATCTGCGGATTATATACAATCAGGTGCACAAAAATATTTGGTGAACGGCGCGTATAGAGATTTTGCCGGAATGAGATTTCGTTATTTTCAACTTGCTCTGGAAAATAACAGAGATATCAGCGACAACTGGAGTTTAAAATCTACGTTCGGACTTAGTTCTAAAGATGTGCTTAGAATTTTGGCCAATACCCGTTCTAGTATGAATAGTATACGAAATGGCGACGCATGGTCGGAGTGGGAATATTTCACTCGATTTATGCTGAATTACGCACCAAAAGACAGCAAGCTTAAGGCGGCGCTGGGCTTTGAGCTCAGTTACGACCTTATCCGCCCGGGATGGGGGAGAAATGCAGACAATGGCCTGCGGCTTTCAGATGGAATCATCAGCGGTCCAGGTTCAGATGCCTATGCTGGAGGCGGACTGGTTTATACTCCCGGCAAAACAAGTACCACCACAGATTATTTTCCTGTAGGCAATGGATGGGAAACCTTCACTCATTCCTTCATCGGTGAATTGAATTACCAGTTAACTCCCAAGACAACGATGATATTGTCCGCACGTATGGATAAGCACTCTTATACTAATTACTACACCTCGCCGCGAATCGCCTTTATCTATGAACTTAAAAAAGACCATTATCTGAAATTTATTATGCAGAAATCCGTCCGAATGAATACCGCGGAAGAATTATATATGAACCATGAGCAGCACAAGGTGAATAAACCTGAAACACTCGAGACTCTCGAACTCATATATTCGGGAAAAATGACCGACCATTTATCTCTCGAAACATCTGTCTTCTTTAACAGGCTTGAGGCCATTGCATGGAATGCGACTCAGAAAAGCGCTACTCCTGTTGGAACGTTAAAGACTATCGGGCTGGAAATTGACTTGAAATACAAGAAAGAAAACTTCGAACTCGGAATAAATCATTCGATTGTGAAACAACTTGACTTCCTGACCGCCGACCGCATCGAAGCTTCCGGAATCAGTAACTCGGATTACTACTATAAAAGCGGCAACGTTACTATCGGCTCAAGAGGAAATGATTTAAGTAACTGGGCTAACCAGGCAACGAAACTTTACACCAATATCGACCTTTTCAAGAAGAAAGTAACTCTTCATGGAGATATAAAGGCATTCTGGGGCTTTGAAGGTCTTGCGGATGGCCTGACCGCCCTTTCCCATGCCATTCCTGCCGGCGACGCAAATTCAAATGTCATCAGCACCCTTCGAGACCACGATGCCTATGGTATTTTAGCTACCGCCAACCTTTCATTAACCTATCACGTCAACAAGTCGGCGGATTTCATGGTATTTGTTCAAAATATCCCCGTCTTTGGAGGAAATAAAAGGTACACATATCTCTCCGGACAGAAGAGCAACTACTCGAATACCTGTTGGGTTGAAGAACCCGAGACGGTCGTGGGCTTCACCTACAAAATACGGTTCTAACCTCTCCTGATAATGTGCAAATACAACAGCCGATAATTTATCGGCTGTTTTTTGCGCCGAAACCAGCGACTAAAATTTTTCACTCAATCCTCTTGCCAAATTGAATTTGCGGTTTATATTTTGACTTATGGTTACCTGTTCAAAACCCGACACACTCCAGAAACTTCAGCTTTTAAGCCGGGATTCACAATATGACCTTGCCTGTGCCTGCGGAACGGATAAATCAGGCCACAGAACGCAAGGCAGCAACGGCAGATGGATATATCCGGTAGCCCTACCCAACGGCGGCACCACCATCCTATTCAAAACGCTTATTTCAAATGCCTGTTCGAGCGATTGTAAATACTGCCCTCTCCGACAGAATGCCGATGTCCCCCGCTGCACACTCAACTGTGAGGAAACCGTCAGGACTTTTTTGGATTACTACAACAAAGGCGAGGTTTTCGGCCTATTCCTTTCGAGCGGCATAATCGGCTCAGCCGACGCAACGATGGAAAGACTGATTGCCCCTGCCGAGGTTCTTCGCAGAAGGTACGGTTTCAAAGGCTATATTCATCTGAAAGTCCTGCCCGGCTCAAGCCCTGCCGCGATAGAAAAGGCAGTTTCAGTTTCCAATGCTGTTTCGCTGAATATCGAAACGCCGGGAAAGGAATTTCTCGAAAAGTTATCGAATAAAAAAGATTTTTTAAAAGATATTGTCGAACCTATGAAACTCATCAGCCGGCTTACCAGCCAGAGCTGCCGAAAGGTAAAACAGACAACCCAGTTTATCGTCGGCGCTGCCGGAGAAACTGACAGGCAAATTGTTAATTACACAGCGGCGCTATATGACAGACTTTGCCTAAACAGGGTTTACTTTTCAGCCTACCAGAAGCCGGGGGCGGACGAGCCTAAAGAACAAAATGCCAATCCTCAGCAGTCCTTTATCCGCGAACATAGATTATATCAGGTCGATTTCCTGTTTCGTAAATATGGATTCAGTCAATCCGATATCATATACGACAGTTCAGGTCTCTTATCATCTGAAACAGACCCAAAAGAAGTCTGGGCAAAGAATCATCCTGAGTTTTTTCCTGTAAGTGTAAACACTGCAACGAAATACAAACTTTTGCGAGTGCCGGGTATGGGACCTAACACAGTTGAAATTATATTAAATAAGAGAAAACTATCAAAAATCAGTTCCCTTGACGATATTGATAAGGTAAGTTCAAGGCTGTTAAAGGCGGCAAAATACCTTGATTTTGGCGACAGCGTCAAAAATAAGAGATATTTGTTCAATTTTTGACTTGTAAAAGGCTGTCAAACCCATATCATCTGGGTCTTTGTTTTATAGTATAAACCGTGTTTTCACAGGGAAAGGCGATGTTGTTATATGATTAAGGTCAAAGCTCGTCTGGGCGAGTCCGTTGAGCAGATGGTTAAGCGCTTCAAGAAGATGTGCGAAAAAGAAGGCGTTATCCGCGATATGAAGCGCGTCAGTTACTATGAAAAGCCGTCTGAGAAGAATCGCCGAAGAAGACGTAAAGCTGCGAGGTCGGCCAAATTTTCAACCAGATACTAAAAAATTCAGTTCTCAGAAAAATACAAAACCGGGCGCATTTTCGTCCGGTTTTTTTATGCCTGTTGTTGACAAACGTTCAGTTCGACTATACTATGAACAGGCAGTGTTTGATGTTGAAACAAAAGAGTCTTAAAATCGCTGCGGAAAAATTGTGAAAACCATAGCTGTTATACCCGCCCGCTACGAATCAACAAGATTTCCGGGGAAAGTTCTCGCCAAAGACACTGGTAAATATCTCATCCAACACACCTTCGAGCAGGTCCGCAAGGCGAGACTTATCCAAAAAGTCATTATCGCAACAGACAGCCAAATCGTTCTGGATGCCTGTAAAACATTCGGCGCCGACTGCTGTTTAACAGCCTCAACACATCAGAGCGGCACAGACCGGATAGCCGAGGTGGTCGGAAAAATCGATACCGATATCATAATAAATGTCCAAGCAGACGAGCCTGAAATAGAGCCAGACAATATAGATTTGCTTGCACAACTGCTCATTGATAATCCAAACGCTAAAATGGCGACACTGGTAGCCCGGTTCGAGCGAAAAGAGCAGATTGCCGACCCGAATATTGTCAAGGTCGTTATCGGTAAAGACCGATTTGCAAAATTTTTCTCAAGGTCCGTAATCCCCTACTGCAGAGAAAACGGCCCCGTGGGAAATATTAACGATTATTACATGCATCTCGGCATTTATGCCTATGCAAAGGACTTTCTTTTGAATATAACAAAACTTCCGGCCGGCAGATGGGAACAAATCGAACAACTTGAGCAGCTTCGTATCCTTGAGTACGGTTTTCAGATATTAACCGGCCTTGTAAAACATATTGCACCGGGTGTCGATACGCCGCAGCAATATGCCGAATTTGTAAAGAGATACAAAAGTTCAAATAAGATTTGAAATGACCGACAAAAATGAATTACTTGCTGGCGTAAGCGAGGCATCAGTAGAAAGCGAATTCTTTTCGCCGATACCGGCCGGCTACAAGAAAGGCAAAACCAAATACGTCATCGTAATGGGCACGGTGATGAGCGGCTTGGGAAAAGGCATTTTCTCATCCTGCCTGGCAAAACTTATGCAGGATAAGGGACTGAAGGTCGCGCCGATAAAACTCGAAGGCTACCTGAATATCGACTCCGGCACATTAAACCCATTCCGTCATGGCGAAGTCTTTGTGCTTGATGACGGGATGGAATGCGATATGGATTTAGGCACTTATGAACGGATGCTCGACCAGAATTTAAGCAGGGAAAACTTCTCGACCAGCGGCCAGATTTATCGTGACATACTGGAAAAAGAACGTCACGGCGATTATCTCGGCAGAGACGTTCAGATGATTCCGCACGTTACCGGCGAAGTGAAGCTCAGGCTGAGAACTCTGGCGATGAAATCCAATGCCGACATGGTATTTGTTGAAATTGGCGGCACGGCAGGCGACCTCGAAAACGCCTTTTACATTGAAGCAATGCGTGAGCTGGCTTATGAAGAAGGCGCCCATAGCTGCTGTTTTGTAGCGCTGACTTATATACTTGAGCCAAGAACACTTGGCGAACAAAAATCAAAGGCCGCTCAGCTTGGCATAAAACAACTTATGCAATCCGGCATCCAGCCTGATATTATCGCCTGTCGGGCGGCAAATATTGTAAGCGAAAAAATCCGCCAGAAAATCAGCGTTTATAGTAACGTTCCTGTCAGCAGAGTCGTCAGCCTTGCGGATTCGGCAAGTATATACCAGATACCTGCAATGCTGCGGGACTGCGGAATGGACTTTGAAGTGCTAAGGCTTTTGCACATAGAGGACAGGATTGATTTGCGAAAGGAACGGATTGAGTGGGCGAAATGGTGCGATTTCACTGATAAAATCGGCAAAGAAAAGCACGAAGTTACCATCGGCATCACCGGCAAATATACCTCCGTTCGGGACAGCTACGCCTCAATTATAAACGCTCTGGAACATTCCGGAATAGCCCTTGGCTGTAAGGTCAAAATCGAGTGGATAGATACCAGCGTTATAACAGACAAAAATGCTGCTGAACACCTGAAGGATGTTGACGGCATAATTGTTCCGGGCGGGTTTGGCGTCCGCGGCACGGAGGGAAAGATAGCCTGTATCAAATATGCCAGAGCTAATAATATGCCATTTCTGGGGATTTGTCTCGGTTTCCAGATGGCGGTTATAGAATTCGCGAGAAATGTATGCGGCCTGAAAAAAGCCAACAGCACTGAAATAGAGCCGGCCTGCACTGAGCCGGTTATCGATATCCTGCCGGAACAGAAAAAAATTGAAGGACTCGGCGGAAATATGCGTCTCGGCGGTCGGAATATAGAAACTAAACCAGACACGATGGCTTTTAAACTTTTCGGCAACAGTTCAACTATTCGAATGAGATTCAGACACCGTTATGAAGTTGACCCCCGTTATATTGAAACACTCGAAAAGGCAGGTTTGCTTTTTTCAGGTAAGGCCCCGAACCAGCCGATTATGCAAATCCTCGAACTGCCCGCTCATCCCTATTTTATCGCTACTCAGGCTCATCCCTGTTTGACTTCACGTCCGCTGCATCCACAGCCGATGTTTGTTGGTCTTGTAGCGGCAGCAATGGCAGGAACTAAAAACAATAAGAACGCCGCTGGGATTCTCCAGACTGTTGAAAAGGTTTGCGGCTGATTTATACCGGCATCACTTCTGTTGCGGTTGCGAGTTGGATTCTTGTAATGCTTTTTCAAGCTCCGCGATTTTTGCCGTCAAATTTGCGTTCTCCTCCGAAAGTTTTACGGAGTCGTTAAGCAGGTCCTCCGGCAGTTTATCCATAAGCCATTTCGTAGTTTCGTTGGCCTGCCGGTCCATTTCTTCTTTCTCCTTTTCACACTGACTGACAAGATTCTTCTGTTTTTCTATTTCCTCCTGACAGCGGGTTATTTCATTTTTAAGGTCCAGATTTTCATTAGCTACGAGTCTGTCTTTCCTCGAAACGCCGGTAGTTTGTTTCTCCTGTGACTGCTGGCAGCCTGCAAAAATAACAATTAACGATACCGCTAAAACACAAACCGCCTTTTTCATAACCTGTCCTTTAATAAGAAGTTCCGCCATTTAAGGTTTTTGATTATATCGGCGTTTTTTGTGGGGGTCAATAATTTTTTATGCTACGGTAAACCTATAAAAAAACGGAAGATTCTGTCATAGCGTTAGAATCTTCCGTAGCTTTGTGAGCTGAAGTCAAAATTTTGAGTCACGGCTCACGGTTTTACTCAGTCGTCGCCAGACTTAACCGTGGCGAAATCTACTGCTGCGACGACATTTACTGAAAACTATTTTTTCTTCTTTGCTGCTTTTTTCTTCTTAGCCATTATTGTTCACCTCCTTTCAATAAAAAGGATTTCCGAACAATATTTTTTTACACTACTTTGCAATCTTGTTCAACGAATTTCCGTCATAAGTTCGCCTATTATACAAGTTTATCGTCAAATAAGTCAAAATTTCTTCACAATTTCTTGTAACTTCCGCAGCAACGGCTCATCAAGTTAATCAACCGCATAAGAAAATCATAAATCAGAAGAAATCCCGTGGAAGTTTTTTTCTAATCGTAACAACATCTAAAATTAACTTGGAAAGCTCAATATTTTGCGAAAATCGGCGTTTTTAAGGGATTAAAACACAGATTGCGGTTTTTACTTCAGCGGCCAAAAATATGCGAAACTGAAAGCAATATTACTGATTGAAAAAACAATTGTCTGACAAGAATTTTTTTTGAAATTTTCAGGAAAAACTATTAAAATTTGCATTTCAAAGGAATTTCTGAGGAAAATTTCAGAAATTCTCCTGGAATATGCAACAGTTTGTTTGTGAAATTTTTCGCTCACAAAGTAGTTTTTGCATTTGCAGTAATGTTTTCTATAATACTTTCTTTGATTCTTTAGTTCGGTAAAGGTTGTTGATGCCGGAAAAGATAATTTTATTCGGTGGGACATACGACCCCGTTCATATCGGCCATATAGAGGTCGCACAGTCCGCAGCCGGGGCTATCGGCGCATCAAAGGTAATTTTGATACCTGCCAGACGTTCTCCGCACAAGGAGCAAAAGCCCGCTGCTCCGGATAATAACCGAATAGCTATGCTGAAACTCGCCATCGCAGGCAAAAATATCTTCCAGATAAGTCCCGTAGAGCTTAACAGGGCTGAACCGAGCTATACTATTGACACCATCAGGCATTTCAAACAGAAATTCGGGGCGGATTGCCAGCTTTACTGGCTCATTGGCGCCGATATGCTGAAAGATTTGCCGAAGTGGTATAAAATAGATGAACTGCTGAAAGAATGCACAATTTGCGTAATGAACCGCGGCGGTTTTGACAGACCTGATTGTAGCAGTCTAACCGCGAAACTTGGCAAAGAAGCGGTTGAAAAACTTCGCCAAAACCAAATTGAAACACAATTTATTGAGATTAGCAGCACCGACATTCGTCAGAAACTGCTCGATGGTAAAAAGGTCGGACAATATCTTCATCCGAAAGTACTGGATTATATCAAGACCCACAGGCTCTACACAGCTACCGATTAGGCAGGGAAAATCATTGCTGAGACAAATTCATTCTGAAAATTGCTGTCGGCAGATAATTCTATATGTTTCGCCTGTTTAGCGAAACTTTCAGCCTTTTCTCTGGCTTTGATTGACAGCAGAGCGAGTTTTGCACCCGCAAGTGAAGTATTGCCTACGAAGGAAATTTTCTTATGGTCGATTTGCGCCGGCAGTAATCCTATACGCTGAGCGTGATTTCTTCGGACAAAGCTGCCGAACCCCCCTGCTATAAACACTTTTTTAAGGTCGTCTGCTTTTATACCGGCCTGTTTGAGCATTATATTTATTCCCGCTCGTATCGCTCCAACGGCAAGCTGAATTTGCCGGATGTCCTTTTGTGTAATTTTAACTTTATCGGCAATTACAAACTCAGACCGATTCATCCTGCCTGTAGAATCAACAATACCGGCATTAAGAAGCTCTGCGGTAATATCAATAAGCCCGCTGCCGCATATACCTGTCGGTTTGACATTTCCAATGACGTTATATACGCAGTCATTTTCTAATCCGCCTTCAGCGAGACTTCGCCTGTCGGCGAGTTTAACTTTTTCAATTGCGCCGATTGCCGCCCTCATCCCGCAGGATATTCTCGCCCCTTCAAACGCCGGCCCTGCCGCGGTAGAAGCAGCCACAATCTTATTATCTTTCACCAGCACGATTTCGCCGTTTGTGCCGACATCAATCATCAACGCCGGCTGCGGCTGATTTAATAAATCTATCGCCAGCATTCCCGCTGATATATCGCCTCCGACAAAACCGCCGATAACCGGAAATATATAGACAATACCTTTCGGATTTATTTCAATCCCTAACTCTGACGTATTTACTATATTTGCGCCTCTATAAACCGGCTCAAAAGGCAATTGTCCGAGCGGCGAAGGGTCTATACCACAGACTAAATGCTCCATTGTCGTATTGCCCGCGATGGTGATTTCGTAAATATTCTTCCTGTCAACCCCGCCTTGTCCGCAGAGCCGGCTTATCATTGCATTTATCTGCCTGATAACCGCTCTCTGCAGCTCGACAAGGCCGTTTTTATGCGAAGCGGAATATTTTATTCTGCTGATAACATCATCGCCCAAGGAAATCTGCGGATTAACGTCGCCCATTACGGCAATTTCACCGGCATTTTTAAGATTAATAAGCGAAGCGGCCAGCGTCGTCGTGCCGATATCAACCGCAACTCCAAAATAATTGTCATCCCTGATTTGCCGTTCATCGGGAATAATCGTTTGGAGGATGTCGGACTCGATGACAATTTTTTCAATACCTGAAAGGAGCGATTCCCCCGGCACTTCAATTACCGTATCTTCAGCAATTGTATTCTGACAGGCTAATCGCCAGTCTTGTTTTAGTTCTTTGGCGCTGAAGATTTTTTTATCAGCCTCTGTCGGTTCGCCTTGCGGCGATATGATTTTTACCCTGCACTTTCCGCAAATCCCCGCCGCTCCGCAGGGTGTATTTATAATTATTCCCGCAACTGCGGCAGCTTCTATTATCTTTGTGCCTGGCAGAACATAGACCGCTTGTCCCTGCGGCTGGAATGTAACTTTAATCTGCTGCTGATTCATAAACCTTCTTATAATAAATACTGCCGCCTTGTCTTACGGCCTCGATTCTGCCGGATTTAATCAACCTTTCGATATGCTTCAGGGTTTCTATCTTTGATATTTTAAGTCCTGCCGCTATATCATCTGCCGAGCAGGGTCTTCGCTTAAGCATTTCGACAATATCATCGCTTTTGATTTTGAAGTCGCCTGCTTTGTCATCGCCTTTAAAATCAATTATAACCTCCGTGTTTTTATAAATTCTTTTTGCAATCTGCTGCAGTCGTTCTTTGCTGACTGCCTGTACACCTTCAGCCGGCGGCCTTGTTACGGTATTCAATTGGACTTTATCAGGCCGGATTTTCTCAATGCAGGCGACAAGTTTTTCAATCTGCTCGTCGCTGTCGTTTAAACCCGCTATCAAAAAAACCTCAAGCCAGTATTTACCTTTAAATTCCCTGCGGAAGTCAATCAACCCCTGAAGCATTTTATCGAATGTTATTTCGGGACAGGGCCGATTTATTTTTTTAAATGTTTCTTCATCACCGCCGTTGAGCGAAGGCATAACGACATCGGCAACAAGCAATTCTTTACGAACCTGGGGGTTGAACAGAAGTGAACCATTGGTTATGACTGCGACAGGTATATCGGTAGTCTGTTTGATTTTTTCTATCAGCCGTCCGCAATCGCTGCATAGCGTCGGCTCGCCTGAGCCGGAAAGCGTAATATAATCGGGTTTCGTTGACAGTTTATTTTTTAATTCGGCGATAACTTCATCGATATTTATCCAGCTTTTTCTTTCTATTGTTTTTAGAGTTGTGCGTCCTACCTGACAATAGAGGCAGTCATAAGTGCAGGTTTTGGATGGTATAAGGTCGATTCCCAGCGACCGCCCCAGTCTTCTTGACGGCACCGGACCGAAGATATGCTCGATTTTTCGTGTCGATTTACTATCCATACAAGAGTATTTATATACCAGAAGTGTTTTGATTTCAAGCTTTTACAAACACTACCATTTAAAATAACAGGCAAAGTGCCTATAAAACAGTCCTGTGGCTCTCATTGTAAAAATCGCGAGAATTTGTATCGCCAGTACCGCCAGAAGATTCATCAAAATTACCAGACTCGACCGCTCCGCGATATTCCCATAATTTAAGCTGACATACTGTAATTGCCAGACAAGAATGAAAAGTCCTGCTACAAACAGATAGTGCAGAAAAGCTTTTTTTATCGGCACAAAGAAATAATCCGGCCTGAATAGCATCGTCAGGCCTCTACAGATGCTTACTGCCAGCACCGCCATTGGAAACAAAAACATTCCCAAAACGACAAAAGGAAAGACCGGCCAGTTTGAGCGTATGCCTGTTTCGATAAAAATTATTTTTGCGACAATTGCCGGCAATAAAACAACCACAAGTGCGACAAAAAAAGAATATAAAGACTGCAGAACCGAAAACAGATAGCCGGCTCCTCCGCCGAAAATAATCTGCGGCAGCGATTCAATATCGAATGCCGTTGCATAGATAATTTCCGCATAGCACCAGAAAATCCCGCCCCAGACAAGGGCGGCAATTACTGAGCCTATCGGCAAAAAGACAGTGAATGCCGGACCGCCCCTGCCGACTACCGCGAAAGAGTAATCAAGGTGTGCGGTAAAAAACTTCAAAGTAGTTACAATAAATATGAAAAGAAGTGTTGCCAGGCTTTGTCTATTAAAAATGGCAGGTAATGATTTCTTGAAAACTGCTTCATAAAATCCCGGCAGCGGTTCATCGAATTCTTCTTTAGGCGGTTTAATTGTGTGTATCTTTTCGTTCTCGGTTGTCGGAATAATAAAGATTTGATTGCAGTTCAGACATCTTGCCCGTCTGCCTGTATAAATATCCTTAAATGCGCATAAATACCTGCAATTCGGGCAGTTAAATGTAATCGTAGCCATTGGTTTTATACCGTCATCGTGTTCATCGCATCGATGAAACATTTCTGGTCGTTGGCCCATTTCTGGGCTTCGAGTAAATCTAATTTGCCGGTCTTGACCAATTTTGCGAGGTGGTGTTCGAAGGTTACCATTTTTTCTTCCGGTTTGTTTTTTGTCTTGGTCTGAAGCTGCGAATAAAGCTGTTCGATTTTGCCTGTTCTGATGATATTTGCGCAGGCGTAACTATTATTGAGTATCTCCATACAAACTAATCGTCCTGTGCCGTCCTTTTTCGGAATAAGTTTCTGACTGATTACATAAGCAAGCCCAAGCGAAAGCTGATTGCTGACCTCATCCTGCCTGGTAGATGGAAAATAATCCAGAATTCTTGTTATAGTTCCAGTAACATCGCGCGTATGCAATGTCGAAAAAACCAAATGTCCCGTCTCAGCGGCCATCAGCGTCATTGCGACCGTTTCCGCGTCTCTCATTTCACCGACAAAGATAATATCCGGGTCTTCACGCATCATAGCTTTTAATCCTGCGGCAAACGACGGCACATCTCTGCCGACCTCACGCTGCGATACAATAGCGTTCTTCTGCTTGAGAAGATATTCTATGGGGTCTTCGACTGAAATTATCCGACAGGCTTTTACTTCGCTTATCCTGTCGAGAAACGATGCTATTGTTGTCGATTTCCCCGCACCTGTAATGCCTGTAAGCAGAACAAGCCCGTTTTGTAATTTCAGAATATCCTTATAAACATCGTTTGGAAAACCGATATCCTCAAGCTTTGGCACATCAAATCCAAGCGCCCTGATAGCCGCCACAGGCCCATCGTTGTCCACAAATACATTTATTCTGAACTGCAAATCCGCATAGTGATATGAGCTGTCGACATTGCTATGCGCCTTGAATTCGGCAATCTTTTTTTCATCCAGCAGCGGGTATATCAACTTTTCAGCAATTTCCTTTGTAACAGCCTGCCCTTTTATTTTCGATAAATTACCGTCAACACGGTACGCCGGCGGGACCCCGACCTTTATGTGCAGGTCGGACACTCTCATAACGCCGTGCTTCTTGAAGTACATAAGCATATCCTCTATGCTCCAGCTGCCGAATCCATCGGTTTTATAAACCTTCGAACCTATGGTATATTCCTGTGTCATAACACGCCCTTTCAAAGCTGAATATGGTAATTTTAACGCCTGGACAGCTAAAATCAATCACAAAGCCCTGTCAACCCCGCACCTATTTGTACCGTGTTCTCGCCAAAGTCAAATCATTAGCGGCATATTGTAAACTATAGTTTTTTCTCTTGCGTTCGCATAACACAAATAGGTGCGGGGTAAATCTTTGCAATATATATAGAGTATTGATATGATGTTTTCGTTACCTGAATGTCTGAAGAAAAAGAGCAAAAATTTGTTGAAATGTCCTTTGGCGACCACCTTGAGGAACTGCGGGCAAGGATTATTCTCGCCCTGCTGGGCATCGGCGTCGGTTTGGCTATCTGTATGTTCTTTTCAGGTTATTTTCTTTCGCTTTTGGCAAAGCCTTATCTTTACGCCTCGCAGCAAATCGGTCTTGAGGGAAATCTCCTGGCGATAACGCTGTCGGAAAAGTTTCTTGTTTATATGAAAACCGCCCTTCTTTTCGGCATCGTCCTCTCTTCGCCGTGGGTCTTTTACCAGTTATGGAAATTCATTTCGGCGGGCCTTTACGTCAGCGAAAGAAAATTTATCTATATCATAACGCCTGTCTGTGCCGCCCTGTTCGTAATCGGCGCGCTGTTTTTCCTGTTTGTCATCGCCCCTATTATGATAAGGTTCTTCATCGGCTTCGATGCAGGCATAAAATCCGTCCAGACGCAGGTAACGCTTTCCAGCTATATAAATTTTATGTTCTCAATGATGCTCGTTTTCGGCGCCTGTTTCCAGATGCCTGTCGCAATTGTCGCGGCAAACAGAATTGGAATTGTTTCTGTTGAAAACCTTAAGAAGGCAAGAAAATATGTCCTGTTGGCGATATTTATCATCGCAGCCGTCGCCACGCCCTCTGCTGATATGATAAGTCAGATTGCATTAGCAGTGCCGATGTATATTTTATATGAATTGGGAATTCTTTTCTGCCGGCCTGCCTAGATCGTCGTCGTTATGTTCTTTAGGCCGTGCTTGCAATGATACCCCTTAACAAACCATACCAGTCTTGTCCACATAAGCAAAAACGCGCAACAAAAAAGTTGCGCGCTTTGAAAAAATAAAAAAATTTATCTCCTTATTGCACAAGCACTTACAAAATCGACCCTCTAAAAATTTGTCGAAATTTCGACAAAAACGCGCAACTTTTCAGGTAATACGGAGGGACTTATATGTCCTCCAAAGGTTACGTTAAACGGCAACGGTTGCGATGCTCGTTTCGTCCGTCGTTAAGACGTCTTACGATAAACGCAACCGTGACGAGTCGCGCAACCGCAACCGAAACACGAATTTTACAGGAGATAAAATGTATCTTAACCTTCGCATTAAAGTACCGGCAATCATAGAAAGCATTATCGTTTATTTTCTGCTCCGCTGCCGAAAAAAACACTACGGCTACCCCTTCCGTAAAATAAAACTGACTAAAGGCCAATACGCTATCGTTGACCCTGAAGATTACGAAAAACTGATTGGATACAATTGGTTTGCAGTAGAAGACCTGCGTACTTTCTACGCTCAGCGAAACGGAAATGGCAAATCCATAAAAATGCATCGTCAGATTATGAACCCCCCTCCAGGCCTTTTTGTTGACCATCAAAACCACAATGGCCTTGATAACCGCAAGGCTAATCTGAAAATCGCTACCCCGGCTCAAAATTCCCGCAACAGGTTAAAAGGAAGAAGAAAAACCTCTTCAAGATACAAGGGAGTCTATTTTATGAAAGGCATTAATAAATGGCGTGCCGATATCTATCATAACAACAAGGCCATACATCTCGGTTATTTTGAAAATGAAGAAGATGCCGC
>JBAVNP010000051.1:0-15812 GCA_049691175.1 Sedimentisphaerales bacterium | reverse complement strand
CTCTTAAACCGTACAATATTTCTCTTGATATAGATGTAACTTTTCCCTATCCGGCGAATAAAACCGCAAGTGCCGAAATCGTTGGAGAATTCGGCAAGGCAAAAATAGTCTGGAATGGTATATCGCCAAATATAAGCGTCGAGCCAATAGATGAGAAAGATATGCTTATTCCTGAGTCTAAGGAAATCTATACTAAGTCCAAAGGTGTTTCCATTGAGAGTTTACAGGAAAGTATTAATGCACCGGTTGAAGAACTTCGGAGGGTGGACCTTATTCCACTGAGAAGAGGATTTACAAAGCCAAACTATTCGCCCGTCCCTCTCCAGGCCCATCAGTTGTGGAAGGAGGATGAATTGGCCACTCTTTTGGCTACTAACACTGAGTTGGAGAACAGGGTGGCGCACTATTTGGAACAAATGATAGACAGAGATTTCGACGTAAGGCCAATAATCGGGACGGCGAACTTCCACCTTCAGTCACGAAACCGGACAACAGGATTCGTCTGCGATCTTGTAAACGAGGGATTTGGCACAAACCAATTGGTTACCATTCTGACGAAATGCCTGAGGGAAGAAGCATCTACAATTTGCATTGAAGAGTCCGAAATCCACCTGCACCCTGAATTGATGGATAAGCTGGTAGATGTATTCGTGAGAATTACACAAGAGGAGGGGAAAAGCTTTATTATATCGACACACAGTGAGCACATTGTTCTTTCCCTTCTTAATAAGGTAGCCAAAAATAGAATTAAACCTGAGGATGTTTGCATTTATTATCTTTCAAAGGAAGGCAAAGAGACAAAAATCGAGAGACAGGAAGTCAACGAAAAAGGGCAGATTAAGGGCGGCCTGAAAGGATTTTACGAAACGGAACTGAAACAAATCAAAGAATTCTTCAGCGTCTCTTGAGGCAATATTCATGGAGATTGTAGTCAATGAATGGCTATTAAATTATTTACGCCCTGATGCCCCAGAATCTGACAAGATAAAAGTATATTTGTTCATAAATGCTTTTGTTTGCAAGCTCGACAAGATAGTAATAAAAGGAAATAGCCCCTTTGCAAAGAAGTTTTACACTTTTTGGAAGCAATTTGAGGGAGATGCTCATTTCCATAAGGATTTCTCAAAACTCCACCAACTCTTATTTCGCGACGCTGATCGGACTATAATTGTATATGATAACGAATTAAATAATCTTCCTAATGATATAGAAAAAATAACACCAATTGATGACAGGTATTTAATTGAATTATGGTATTCAAAACAAGAAAGAATAGTTCTGACAACAGATGCGCGATTGAAAGAAAAATTAAAAGATATACCAAATCTAAAGATACATCTTCTTGAAGAATTTTTGCGAGGATATGTTACTTAAGCAAATTTATGGATTGCGATTATGATTTTTCAGGTAATGGCAATGAATCCCGTTAGACCTATTTTGATTTTATACATATATTTTAATATGCGGAAAGACAGACACATTCTATACTGGTTGCACCAATTTAAAGGAGGTCTAACGGGATGAAAATATCGCTTAACTGGCTAAAAGATTACGTTCAAATAACTGAATCGCCGCAGCAGCTTTCCGGGCTTATGAGCAATCTGGGCTTTACCACTGAAAGCATCGAGAAATTTGGCGACGATACGGTTATAGACTTTGAAATCACAAGCAACAGGGGCGACTGCTTGAGCCATATAGGCATAGCCCGCGAAATTGCCGCCGCGACCGGCAAAGAGCTGAAACTACCGAAGATTGAATACGAGGCCGCTAAAAAAGATATCAACAAATTAGTCGCCGTTGAAATAGCAGAACCTTCGCTTTGCGGCAGATATACGGCAATGATAATCGAGGGCGTAAAAGTTGGGGCCAGTCCTGCGTGGATGACAGCAAGACTTGAAGCAATCGGCCTGCGAAGCGTCAATAACGTTGTCGATGCGACAAATTACGCAATGATGGAAACAGGCCAGCCGCCGCACGCATTTGATTATGACAAAATCCGACTTCGACAAGCTCAGTCGGGCCACGGCCCGAAAATAATCGTCCGCAAGGCAAAGAAAGGCGAGAAACTCGTCAGCATCGATGGCACGCAATGCGAACTTGAGCCCGATATGCTGATTATCGCCGATGCGCAAAGGCCTGTCGCGATTGCGGGCGTTATGGGCGGCATTGAAACGGAAGTAAGCAATTCGACAAAAAATATTCTTTTGGAAGACGCCAGTTTCGGTCCGCCGAGCGTCAGGACAACATCACGAAAACTTTCACTGCCGAGCGAAGCGGCGTATCGTTTCGGCCGAATTGTCGATATTCAAAAAATTGACCGGGCAGCACAGAGGACGGCACAGCTTATTGTCAAAGTTGCCGGCGGGAAAATCGTCGAAGGTATTGTTGATGCCTGGCCTGTCAAACCGCAGCAGCATAAAGTTGAATTACGGCTGAGCAGATTAAATAAACTGCTGGGTATAGAGGTGCCGGGGCAAAAAACCTTTGATATACTCAATGCGCTTAAGTTTGAGCCTAAAAAAACAGATTCCGATAAGATAGCCTGCACGGTGCCGAGCTGGCGGCCGGATGTGAGCAGAGAGGCTGATTTAATTGAAGAAGTTGGAAGGGTTTACGGCTATGACAAAGTCGGCATCAGGGAGAAGATAAGTATTAAGATTGCCCCTGTCGATAAAAGACAGCAGGTAATCAATTCGGCATCCGATTATCTTAACGGCTGCGGTTTTTACGAGGCGATAACGACGAGTTTTTCCGATGAGAAAAACGCAAAGCTTATAGCAGGCAAAGGCGGCCAGGGTCATCTTGTCGTGCAGGATATAAGCCGAAAGACAGAAAATTTTCTAAGAAGCTCTCTGATAGGGTCATTGCTGAATGTGATAAGGCACAATTACAATGTCGGCAATAAAAATATCAGGATTTATGAGCTTGCGGCTGTTTTCAAGAAACAGTCAGACGGCAGTCATATCGAGCACACAGGTCTGGCTCTTGTATGTGATAATGATTTTGGGATTATCAAGGGAGCGGTTTGCGGGCTGATTAAGGCGATTGACAGGGACGCTGATATTGTCTTTAAACCTGCGCAGTTGAACTGGGCAAAGGCGGGAGCTGAAATTCTTGTTAATGGCGCCAATATTGGTTCCGCAGGCGTTTTGAGCGGCGAGGTTATCGAAGGCTTTGATATCAAGGCTAATCAGATTTGTGCTGCCGAGCTGGTTTTCGACAGTCTTCTGGAGATGGACAGGCCTACAGTTAAAATGAAGCCGCTGCCGAAGTTTCCCGCGATAGTCAGGGACCTGTCGCTTATTGTTGATGAGCAAATACAGTGGGTTCAGCTTGAACAGATTATCCGCTCTAATTCACCGCAGGAACTTGAAGAGATAAAGTTCGAGGGAATATACAGGGGCAAACCTATACCGGCAGGTAAGAAAAGTGTTACGGTTTCGCTGCGTTTCAGGGATGAGGATGGGACTTTGAAGCACGAGATTGTTGACCAGTGGGAAGGCAGAATAGTTTCATCACTTTCAAGTACGGTCGGCGCGGAAATCCGCAAAGCATAGGACGCATTTCATCGACAAATAGTCATCATAAAAAAATGGCAAGTGGTAGAGGAGGCCCACCACTTGCCTGAAAAAATCAGGGAAGGAAGTTCCCTTCAGATATCTATACGAAAGTACCGCCAAAATTGTTTGCCAAATTAAGCGCAAAAAAAAGGCAGGCGGCCGAGGAGAGAAACCGCCATGCCGTGTGCGCCTCCTAAAGAGGAGGAGGTACGTGTGGGCTATTTAGAATAACGCTTCATAAGATAGTACGTCAAGGAAAAATTCCTGTTCAACAGAAATTTCTATAAATACATTATAACAAGCCTGCGAAACAATGCAAGTGTTTTTATTTGATTATATTCCAAAAAACAGGTCTTATAAAATTACAGCAAAAACAGACAGTTATGGTTGAAAAAGAACGAGTAACGCTTTTAATCAAATACCTCGTAAAAGATAGGAAATACGTTCTTTGCTAAACGCAAGCCTTGTAAGGAACTAAACTTAATTATACCCTCGAATACGCAATAAATCAGGAAATATCACAACAAAACTATTAGTTGTGATATTCTGCATCAAGCCAAACGTCCCGGAGGCTAACGCCAGACACTATTATCTTTACGCTCGAATGGCTTGTCGAGATACAAAAAAACCTGAAAAGAAGAGATATCCAAATGGTCGTCAGAACCGGCAATTTCATTAAAATCGTCCCAGAAATGGCCAAAAACGCCTGCGAAACTATCGTAGATACCGAATACCTGAAATTTCAGCAAAAATGCAGACCAGAAACGGCTTGGCCAAAAGAGGAAATTCGGTAAAAACATTTAGACAGAAAAATAATAAAAATTTTAACAGATTCCTTGTTAAACCGCCGCAGATAAAATACATCAAAAATTAATTAGACCTGAAATTCAAAAGTCCGGACATCAGCAATCCTGAAGCTATTATAAAAAAACTCAAAATAAACCAGTTAGCTGAAAAGGCAAAATATTTCAAAGGCGGAGGTGTTATCGTTGTGCGCCGGCTTTTTCAAGCATTTGCACAATATCCGCGCGATTTGCCTTTTTTGCGGACAGTAAGGCTGTTTGGCCATTGTAAGCCTTTACATTAACATCAGCACCTTTTTGCAACAAGAGTTCGACAATTTCGGTATTTGCCGCCAGTGCTGCGGTCATCAGTGCGGTAACGCCCCTGTTAGTTCCGGCATTAACTTGAGCGCCTTTTTCGAGCAGAAGCCTGGCGACTTCCAATTGGCCATACCCCGCCGCTATCATCAGCGCCGACCTGCCATCGACAGTCCTTGCATCGATAATAGCGCCTTTCTCAAGCAGGAGCCTGACAACTTCCGTATCACCGTTCTGCGTTGCCATTATCAGAGCTGTTACGCCATTGTCGGTTCTATTGACATTGACCTCTGCGCCTCTTTGCAGCAGGAGCTTGACGATTTCGGTATGACGCCCCTGCACGGCCATTATGAGGGCAGTCGCACCTGTATCGGTTCTCCTTGGATTGACATCAGCGCCTTTTTCCAGCAGAAGTTTGACGATTTCGGTATAACCATTCTGCGCGGCCATTATCAGGGCCGTTATATCGCGACCAGCCTTTGCATTGACATCGGCGCCATTCTCCAGCAAAAGTTTAACGATATCCGTATAGCCGTTCTGAGCAGCCGCTATCAAAGCCGTCAAACCGCTGCCTTTTATCGCAGCATTGACAGTAGCGCCTCTTTGCAGCAAAAGTTTAACGGTTTCCGTAAGACCCCTGCCGGCAGTAATTATCAGGACTGTTTCGCCATTGTCAGCTTTTGCTTTGATATCGGCGTTTTTTTCCAGCAACAGCCCGATGATATCCGAATAGGCTTTCCTTGCCGCTATTATTAAGGCTGTTGCGCCGTCACTGGTTCTCTTTGCGTTGACATCAGCGCCCTTTTCCAGCAGAAGTTTGACTATCTCCATACGGCCTTCCTGCGCCGCCATCATTAGCGATGTTGTGCCGTCGCTGTCGGCGGCATTGACATCAGCGCCCCTTTCCAGCAGAAGCTTGACAATTTCCGTGTGCCCCCTATATGCCGCCATTCTCAGCGCCGTTACATCGCGATCGATTCTCTTTGCGTTGACATCAGCGCCCTTTTCCAGCAGAAGCCTGACGATTTCCATATGGCCGTTTTGCGCCGCCTGTATCAGAGCCGTTGTGCCAGCGAAGGTTGCCTTGGCGTTGACATTAGCGTTCGCAGCCAGAGCAGCCTGCACGGCAGCGAGGTTGCCGTCCTGTGCGGCGCGAACCAATTGAGCATTCGCGTCCGCGACCGGAGCAATCCGCACAGCAGCAAGGTTGCCATCCTGCGCAGCGCTAACCAATTGAGCGTTCGCGTCCGGAGCGTTCACATCCGGAACGTTCACATCGGCAAAAGCAGCAGAGGCCAGAGAAATACACACTATAAAAAATAAGATTCGTTTCACCGGATTTCCTTTTCCTTGAGTTAATGCTGTTTATTTAAGCATTCGATAATTATCATAATTTCGATACGTATTGTAAAGACCCTTTTTGCCCCGGACAGGCCGAAATTCGATTGTTTTCTTGCTATTGTTTTTTCAATCGTTATACTTTGCCAAGTATGTCAATCGCTGAGAAGTTAAAATCACGATTCATAGTTCTGGACGGGCCTGACGGCAGCGGGAAAAGCACACAAGTTGCAATGCTGGCTGAATACCTCAAAACGCAGGGCATTTCGCCGGCGGTTTTTCGCGACCCCGGCTCAACGGCCATCGGCGAAAAGATAAGGGACATCCTGCTCGACTCCAAAAACAACCTGATGGGGGACAGAACCGAGCTTTTGCTCTATATGGCCAGCCGCGCCCAGCTCTGGCAGGAGCGCATCGCACCGGCACTGAAAGAAAAAAAATGCGTGCTGCTTGACCGCTGGCTGTCGAGCACCTGCGCGTATCAGGGCTTTGCCGGCGGGCTTGGAATCGCAAAAATCATTGATATTGCCAAACATTCGCTCGAAAGAATCTGGCCTGACCTGACAATTATACTCGATGTTGACCTTCGCACGGCCAAGACGAGAATAAAACGCAAGTTCGACAGAATGGAGCAAAAGGCGGCCGGCTATCATAAAAAAGTCAGGACAGGTTTTCTTGAGCTTGCGGAGCTTCGCGACGATATTATCGTTCTGGACGCATCAGCGGACCAGCAAACAGTTCACAAAGAAATTGTGCGAACAATAGAAAAATACTTCAATCTTTAAAATCAGATGAATCTTTCCGATATTTTCTGTCAGGACAGGGCTGTCGATACTTTGCAGCGGGCTTTCGCCGCCCAAAAGATTCCGCACGCGCATATATTTTCAGGGCCGCAAGGCGTGGGAAAATTCACGACCGCCCGCTGCTGGGGCAAACTATTGCTATGCAAATCGCCGATAAAGAAAAACAATCTTGCGGACAGCTGCGGCAAATGCGATTCCTGCCGGAGTTTCGAGAGCGACTCTCATCCGGACTTTCATCATATTTATAAGGAACTCATCCGGTACACCAAAGACTCGCAAAATAAAAATAAAACGCCTGTGGAGCTGCCGATAGATGTCATCCGGGAGTTTGTAATTGAAAAAGTTCAGATAAAGCCCATCTTTTCAGCGGCCAAGGTTTTTGTCGTAAGCGAAGCTGAAAAACTCAACAAAGAGAGCCAAAACGCGCTTTTAAAAACCCTTGAAGAGCCGCCGGACAAAAGCTTTATTGTCCTGCTCTGCACAAAGCTCGATAATCTTCTGCCGACGACAAGGTCTCGCTGTCAGATTGTCGGCTTCGGTCCGGTAAGCGAGGAAAAAATAATCGCTCACCTGGCCGCGGCCGGGATTAATAAACAAGAGGCGAAATTCCTGGCAAGATTAACCGCGGGCAGTATCGGCCAAGCCGAGCTTTTCACTAAATTTGAGCCGTCGTTTTATGGAATCAAAAAGCAATTACTGGAGCGTTTGTCCGGCAGCAGGCTTTCTGATACTGTAGATTTTGCGCAATGGATAAGCTCAACCGCTGCGCAACTGACAGATTCGTGGTGTGAACTTACGCCCGGCATAAGCAAATCAGACATAAGCAGGCAGGCAAAAAAAATCTTCGTCCAGATGTTCATATCGGCTCTTAATGACGCGATGAAGCAGGGCATTATCGAACCTGCTGAAATGGTAAATTTCGACCAGCCTCAACAGATAAAAGTCCTCGCCCAGAGATACGAGCCGGAAAAATGCGCCGAACTGATTGAGGATTGTTTTCAGACCGGCCGTTTTATTGACGCTTCTGTCAACGAAAAACTCATTTTTGAGCACTTATTGCTAAACATCACACAAGGTTAGCCCCGCCGACCTGTCCGTTCGTAGTCCCTTAGGGACGAAGACGGAAGCCTGTGGCAAATGGGGGTGGCGGGGGTTGTCATTAATCCTATTCTTTCTTCCCTTATAAAATAAAAAACTTGACTTTTAAGCTATTTCTGATATGATTTGTTTAATATCGCAGGAGAAAGGAATATGAAAATCCAAAGAGCACAAGGTATGCAAGGAAGGCTGGAAAAAATTGTAAATTCTGCAAAACAAGTTGGCAGAACAAGCTGGAAGTTTATTAAAAACAATGCCAAAATCGGAATCATGCTTGCGGGATTATATGGAGGAGTTTATTTTATGAATCAAACTACTCAGCAAGCTGATGCTGGGGCAATAAATATAAAAAATTGGAGTACTTCTTCTGGAATTTATAAAACTGAATTTAATGCTAGAAATGTTGCTGGAGCAACAGAGGGATATGATGGATACCCTTTAGATTCTTTGTTTTTGGATGGTCCAAGTCAGCCAGAACTTCAGATTTATTCTAAAATTGATGACCAAAGATTCAGCACAGACTCTCACCCTACCACAACTTTTGGCTGGAATTTTGACTTGGCTGTAAAAGGAACAGTTACTGATGTTAATAATTATTTTAGGTATAAGGTAATTGATACAAATGATTTATTTGGGAAAACTTTAACTATGTATGACAAGGCAAATCCAGGAGTTCAATATGAATTACTTATGGATGGGGCATATCATAACATTGGATTGCCAAATTTAACTCATGGGACAGGAGAATATGCGCATTGGAGATTAGAAATAGAACCGAATATCCCAGGTGATTTAAACATAAATGGGAAAGTCAATTTTGAAGATTATTCAATCTTGGCAGAAAATTTTAGCAGAACTGATTGCAACAGCAATAATGGCTGGTGCAGTTATAGCGATATAGATAAAAACGGAACGGTTGATTATAATGATTTATCTGAATTTTCCAATAACTGGCTTTGGGATGTTAATGATCCGAACACTTGGTAGGCAATTTTTTTATATCAATCTGTATTTTTAAAACATATTTTCGCTTCATATACATTCAAGCACAATAAATCATTGGCCGCGATAAATCTTTGAAAATTCCCCTATAATTTTACCCGCTTTTGGCGGTCTTGGATCCATTTAACTTATGTTGCTAAACTGCGTCAATTATGATAAAATGACGGTATGAACGATAATATCGAAGCAAAACAAAAACCCAAGCATAACCCCGCGGAAAAGAAGATGCTTGTCCGCTACGGCAAAACCGGCACTGTCGGCTGGTTTACGCACGAAGAAAAAAATATGCCCAAGGCTCACAGCAAGGTAATGATAAAGACTGAAAGAGGCCTTGAAATCGGCGAGGTGGTCGGCAGGTTCTGCTATAAAGCCGGCGTCTTCAAAAAAACTGAGGAGGCCGTCGTTGATTATTACGGACAGGGCACGGAAAACTGCCCCATAACGGTGGGAGGAAGATTGGTTCGCTACGCCACCGAACAGGACCTCGCTGATGAACGGCACGTAAATTCCGGCGCAAAGGAAGAACTTGGCAAATGCCGCCAGTTTATAAAGGAACTAAATCTGCCTATGAAGCCGGTTGATATAGAGCACGTCTTCGGCGGCGAAAGAATCATTTTCTATTTTACCGCCGAGATTAGAATCGACTTTCGTGAACTTGTCAAAAGGCTCGCAAAAGAGTTTCAGACAAGAATCGAAATGAGGCAGGTGGGTTCGAGAGACGCCGCGAAAATCGCCGCCGATATAGAGGTCTGCGGCCAGCCCTGCTGCTGCGCAAGATTTTTAAAGATTCTCAAGCCGGTCAATATGAAAATGGCGAAACTTCAGAAGGCCACTCTCGACCCGGCAAAAATTTCCGGTTACTGCGGCAGGCTCAAATGCTGCCTGCGGTATGAAGACCACACATACAGGGACCTTGTCCGGCGTCTGCCGAGAAAACGAACCCGTGTAAAAACCGCTCACGGCGAAGGCATAGTCATCGATGCGCAGATACTCACTCAGCTGGTATCCATAAAAACAGACGACGGAACGATTTTCGCAGTGCCGCTGGAGGAAGTAGAAATCCTTGAGTCTCCGCCAAGAGAACCCCAGGTTGAAAGAACTGATAAACCGGCTCAGGAACGGCCTTCCGGCGAGGAAATCCCTGACGATTTTGACACTGAAGATATAAATGACAGGGAGCCGGACATTGATTTCGATGAGCCAACAGACCAGCAGGATAAACCGGAGCAGCAATGAGCCGCAAAATTATCGTTACCTCAGCGCTTCCTTATGCCAACGGCCCGATTCATATTGGTCATCTTGTAGAATATCTTCAAACTGATATCTGGGTCCGCTTCCAAAAGGCAAACGGCAATCAGTGTCTATACTTTTGCGCCGACGACACGCACGGCACACCGATAATGATTAGAGCCCGCTCTGAAGGCATAAAACCCGAGCAGCTTATAGAACGGGTTTATGCGGAGCATACAAGGGATTTCAAAAATTTTCATATAGAGTTTGATAATTACCATTCCACTCACTCCCGAGAAAACAGGGAATTGAGCGAGCTGATTTTCAATCGCCTTACGGAAAAAGGTTCCATCGTAAAAAATGAAATTGAGCAGGCATTCTGCGAAAGCTGCAAAATGTTTTTGCCTGACAGGTTTATCCGCGGCACCTGCCCGAAATGCAAAGCCGAAAACCAGTATGGCGATTCCTGCGACAACTGCGGAGCGACATATCAGTCGACAGATTTAATAAACCCCGCCTGTGCGACCTGCGGCAGCAAACCAGTTCGTAAAAAAAGCCTGCACTATTTTTTCAGGCTCACAGGCTATCAAAAGCAGTTAAAAGACCTCATTGCTTCAGGCTACACAGGCAAAAGTGTCTCCAACAAGCTCGATGAATGGTTCGCCGCGGGCCTTAAAGACTGGGACATCTCGCGCGACGGCCCATACTTTGGTTTTAAAATCCCCGGCGAGGAAAACAAATTCTTCTACGTTTGGCTCGATGCGCCAATCGGCTATATGGCAAGCTGCAAAAACTACTGCGACAAAAACGGCCTCGACTTCGATAAGGTCTGGAACGGCAAAGATTACGAGCTTTATCACTTCATCGGCAAGGATATTATATATTTTCACGCCTTGTTCTGGCCTGCGATGCTTATGGGCAGCGGTTTTAAGGTCGCAAAAAGACTTTTCGTGCACGGATTTCTCACCGTCAACGGCGAAAAAATGAGCAAATCCAAAGGCACTTTCATCAAGGCCGAGACTTACGCAAAATACCTTGACCCGGAATACCTGCGATATTATTACGCGAGCAAATTAACCGACGGCGTGGGCGATTTAGACCTTAACCTCGATGATTTCGTCGCGAAAGTAAATTCCGACCTCGTCGGAAACCTCGCAAATCTCGCAAGCCGGTCTGTGCCGATGCTGACGGGAAAACTGGATTCAAAACTCGGCGCTCTCGATAAAACCGGCAGAGAACTCGTAAATCAACTTATAGGGGCAAAACAGCAGATAATAAGCGATTATGAAAATCTCGATTATGCTTCTGTAATCAGGCAGATAACTTCGCTTGCCGATTCGGCCAACCGCTACGTCGAACAGAACCAGCCGTGGTCAACAATAAAAACCGACGCCGAGAAAACCCGGACTACGCTTACTGCCGTTTTGAATGCTGTAAAAATTCTCGCCGTATATCTGAAACCCGTATTGCCGGTCTTTGTCGGAAAGATTGAAAAAATTCTCAACATCGCGCCTTTGTCGTTTGCCGATGTCGGCGCGTTACTGGAAAATCATAAAATAAACGAATATATAAGACTTGCCGAAAGAGTCGAAAGAGATAAGGTAAACGCTATGATAGAAGAAAGTAAAAATGAGCAGCCGCAGCAAATACAACCGCCGCCCCCGGCGCTCGAAGAACCAATCGAGCCGGAATGCACCATAGATGATTTCAAAAAGGTTGACCTGCGTGTCGCAAAGGTTACAAAGGCTGAAAAAGTCGCGGGCGCAGATAAACTCCTGCATCTCGAACTGGATATCGGCGGCATAACAAAAAGCGTTTTTGCGGGCATCGCACAGGCTTACCAGCCCGAGCAGCTTGTCGGCAGATTAGTTATTTGCGCTGCTAATTTGCAGCCCCGCAGGATGAAATTCGGTGTATCGGAAGGAATGATTCTCGCTGCCGGCACCGGCGGAAAGGATATTTTCATACTCAATATTGACGCAGGCGCAAAACCGGGACAGAGAATACATTGAAAACCTATGAAAAAAAGTATTGAGGAAATCGCGAAACTTGACGGCAGATTCCCGCTGCGGGCGTTTGAATTTGTGCATGAGGGGCTTGGCCGAACTGTAAAAAAATCCTATGGCGACGGAGTTGAAAACGAAGGTCCTCATCACGTTACCGGAAGAGAGCTTTGCCTCGGCCTTGCGGAACTTGCAGCCGAAAAATGGGGCTACCTCGCAAGAGCCGTTTTAAATCAGCTCGGCATAAAATCCACTTACGACTTCGGCAGTATCGTATATCTTATGGTCGAGCATAAATGGATGTATGCCCGTCCTGAGGACACGATAGACGAATTTAAAAATGTTTACGACTTCGAGGAAGTCTTCGAAAAAAACTTCAAATTCATCGCCACAAAACAAAAGTTCGGTGAGATATAATAATTTAGCGGCCGCCACTCGGGGCGGCCTTAAAACCCCGCCTCTAACGGCGGGGGCTAAATGAGAGGTGCAATGATAATCGCCTATCACATTGTTTTCACAACTTATAGCACTTGGTTGCCGAATGACCCAAGAGGCTCATTTTCCAAGCAAATATACAATCAAAACCTTGCAATAATTGCTCCGATAAAATATGGCAAACAGGAAAATATACCAAATAAAGAAAATTTGAATAAATTCTGGGCCGATACATCAGGAAAATTAAAACGCCAGCCATATTTCATAGACGAGAAATCACGACAGACAATCGCTGAATCGTTTGCGAATACAATCAGCGGATTGAAATTAATAGTACCGGCCTGTGCTATAATGAAAGACCATATTCATATACTTGTTTTACGTACCGAATATAAAATCGGGTATATTGTCAACCAGCTAAAAAGTACAGCTACGAAGAAGCTAAATCACAAAGATACCCCCTGGACAGAAGGATATTGGAAAATATTTATAAATAATCAGGAAACATTACAATCAGCTATAGAGTATATAAACTCTAATCCTGTTTCTGCTGGTATGCCTCGACAAAATTGGAAATTTGTCAGTCCAACTTCTATTTAGCGGCCGCCACTCGGGGCGGCCTTAAAACCCCGCCTTAAACGGCGGGGGCTAAATTATTGTGTATCGCCGGGATGTTCCTGCCCTGGTTCAATATCGCTAAAACAATCCGGTGCTCGTTCCTTGAGAATTTTAAAAATCTCCGTGCAGACAATCCTGATTTCCCACTGCGCCTTTGGACTTGTCCGAAGTTTAATTATATGCCGCCATTCCCGGAAATTTGCCGTTACGACTATTTCACTTGTGCAGGCATTCGGCAGTACAAATCTCGCGTCCTCTCTTTTTAATCCCTTATCGCGCCATTTCTTGTACATCTTCCTGATAGTCTCCATATCGTCGCGGAATTCTTTCTGAAATTCCTTCGGCAGCGTCGGCGGCGTTACAAAACTGAAATTATCCTCGTCAACATATCTTTGCGACTGCTGTGAAACGCTCATTAACCTGTGCCGGACAAGCTGATGCGTCATCGCGCGCGAGCAGTTTTCAATCCTGAACGTTGCGCAGGCGTGTTCCAGCGGCGAATCATGCCCCATTTTTATCAGTTTCTGAATAAAATCCTTAGCCGAATCGGCGCCGATTTTGTCGAAACTCAGATAGCATGTCCTGCCGGCCTCTTCAATGAGTTTTTCAGCATCAGGCGTAATCGCCAGCAATGTAACTTTTAACTGAACATCCATTTTCCGCTTCCTAATCCGTTCAAATCTGATTTATATCAATTTTCCCCGCCGCTGCAAGAGCCATTTTCACATTCCCAAACGGCGCGCTTATCGCAAAACCGCCAACCAGTCCGCTTATCTGCTCCATAAGTTCTCTTGCAATCTCAATTCCCGCCTTTTTGCTGTCCTTTGCCTCTTTCATTTTAGCCATTCTGTCGAGAATCTTTTGCGGCACAACAACCCCCGGCACTTCATTCGCCATAAACTCCGCGTTTTTAAAACTCGTAAACGGCCAGATGCCCGCGATTACCGGAATTTTACAATCGCTTACCGCATCGAGAAACTTTTTCAAATTGTCCGCATCGAACACCGGCTGCGTTATGGCAAATTCCGCCCCCGCTTCGACCTTCTTTTTATATCTTTCAATTTCTCTTTTCAAATCCGTCGCGACTGGATTGGCGCCGACTCCGACAGCAAGCGCGGTCGCCGAAGGAAAACTATTGCCCGCGATATCAATCCCGCAGTTTAAATCGCTCACAACCTTCGTCAGCGCAATTGAATCAAGGTCGAATACTCCAGTAGCGTCCGGATATTCGCCTAATTTCGGCGGGTCGCCCGTTATCACAAGAACATTGCGAAGCCCTACCGTATGAATCCCGAGCAAATCCGACTGCATCGCGATTATATTTCTGTCCCTGCAGCAGAAATGTAGAATCGTTTCGATACCGCAGCTCTGCTCGATTTTTATCGCCGTTATCATTGCGCTCAGCCGCGAGCTTGCCCGCGGCCCATCGGGTATATTCACCGCGTCAACGCCCGCCTTTTGACAGATGCGCACTCTTTCCAAAAGCTCGCTGACATCCGCACCCTTCGGCGGCGAAATTTCTATCGTTATAACTTTTTGACCTGCCGCGAGTTTGGCGCCGAGTTTCGATTTATCTTTTAGTTCCACACTGCATTTAGCGGCCGCCACTCGGGGCGGCCTAACCCCGCCGCTTGCGGCGGGGGCTAAATGAAATTCGGTACGCCCCGCCGAAACCGCTTTTTCCAGCGGCCTGACCGCTTTTACAATCTGTCTTATATGCTCAGGCGTTGTCCCGCAGCAGCCGCCGATGATTTTCACGCCTTTTTCATAAAACCGTTTTGCATATTCCGCCATATATTCAGGTGTGCACATATAAAGCGTTCTGCCTTCGACACTCCTCGGCAGACCTGCGTTAGGCTGCAATGAAATCGGCTTCGTCGTCGCTTTTTTAATTACATCAAGGCTTTCCAGCATCGCCGCAGGCCCAAGCGAACAGTTTAGACCGACCGCAATAACCTGCCCAATTTCCGAAATACTTTTTATCGCCGTATCGAGCCTGTCGCCGTATAAAGTCTCGTTATATTCGGTTATCGCTAATTGCGCCACTATTGGCAGTTTGCAGACCTCCCCCGCCGCCTTTATCGCAAGCAGAATCTCTTTTAAATTCCCGAAAGTCTCCAAAAGTATAAAATCAACATTCGATTGCGATAGTATCTTTATCTGATTTGCGAATGTATTTATTATTTCTTTTTCGCTCACCCTGCCGCCCTGGGCTATATCGACGCCTAACGGCCCAACCGCCCCTGCTGTAAGTGCTTTATCGCCGGCACATTCTTTTGCTATTTTTACCGCAGCCGAATTTATTTGCGCAAGTTTTTCAGCAAGTCCGAACCTTGCGAGTTTGAATTCATTTGCGCCGAAGGTATTAGTCTCGATAAAATCCGCCCCCGTGTTGACGTATTGTTGATGAATTTCTTTTACGAGGCTTGGGCTTGTCAGGTTAAGTTCATCGAAGCAGGTATTTACGAATACCCCTTTTGAGTAGAGCATCGTCCCCATCGCTCCATCGCCGATTACCACACCTTCTGCAAAAATTTGCGTTAAATTTTTCTTTCCTGTCATTGTCCATCCATCCGTTTATTTAGCCGCCGCCATTCAGGGCGGCGTGTTTCGTTTAAATAATTT
>JBAVNP010000050.1:0-3624 GCA_049691175.1 Sedimentisphaerales bacterium | reverse complement strand
GCATACAGGATACCCTTCTGGTTTCCAAAGAAGACCTTGTCGCCAATAATCACTGGCGCCGAGACCTGGGTGTTGCCATTATTACCTTCAAGATTGGCGCCGAGGTCGGCACCTCTTCCCCAGATGAGAGCACCGGTGGCCGCATCGACCTTAATAAATCCGGCGTTACCGCTTCCACTGATCTGAGTACCGGTACCCATGTACAGGTAGCCATCTACAATAGCCGGATTCGCCAGAGAATTTAGGACCGCTGGACCCCAGTTATAGGGGAAAGCTCCAGTGAAGGTTTTCGAACTCCAAATGGGAAGACCGGTCAACAAGTTCAGACAGACGACACGGTCGTTGTAGACCACGTACACCTTATCATTGACGATAAGGGGTGACGTGTTGAACATAGAATGGTTGCCGCCCCCAGTACCCACGTCATACACCCAAGCGGCGGCAAGGCCGCAGAGGTCTGTTCCGAGCTGAATGCCCGACTGGGAGGAACGACCGAAGTCGTGACACCAAATCGGCCATTGATCGGTTGCATTCGGCACGGCTTCGCACAGGGGGTCAGGAGTGGCGCACTTATATGCGTCAATGCATAACGCATAATCCGCGCCCCAGCCCATCACCGGGTCAAGTATCATGTACCACACGCCGTCCTCGTAAAAGGAAGAGCGTTGCGATGCACTTTGACCGGCGTCAGCCAAGATACCGACCTTCTGGCCGGCAACGTTTACGATCGGCGAAAAGCCGATGTGGAAATCACCGGAAAAAGCCGGCAGGTCGGGGACAGCAACGCCGATATACATGAAATTGCCCGTAGGGGGGAACGGAATCGGGTTTACCGGAGCGCTGTAAATAACCTGACTCAGGTCAGGATACGTATCCAGGTCTTTCCAAGCGTAAATGGTTACGCCAACACCGAGGGTGGTGTATGGCTTGTAGAATGTGCATTCGAGATACTGCAATTCGAATGCTACGCCATTGGTAAACCGCGTGTTAAGGTAGTCGTCGCCGTAGGCATTCGGTAACTGCAATATCTTATTGTATCCAGCGTAATAGTACTCATCGACTTCATAAGTACAGCCCGGGGAACTCCTCGGGGCACGATCACGTGCAATCGCCTGATCCAACGTTATAACACCGGTTTTCGTATTGGCAGCCAAAGCAGGACTGAACAAACCAATCATTATGGTAAGTGCGAGCACAGCTACCAAAAGTTTTTTTAACATGTACTTCCTCCTTAATAACTTAGGAAATAACGTTTGTAGTTTGCCTTCCGGCGTCTTTCGACCCGGATACGCCAACCTCATGCTTCCTTCAACCGCAGCAGACCATGTAATCTACCTAAGTATCAGGCAACTTCCTAAATTGGCGTCGATCCGTTCAACTTGTCTAGGGTTTAAGGATCACAGGCCAACTACTTCTTTATTCTGATTCCTAATGGAGTCAGGGGTTAAACTACTTTATCATTTCGGCGTACCGAACCGATTCTTTAGTTTTCCCCGAAGCGTCGTACACGGAATTATCTAAGTTTCTTTATCTTTACGGGAACCGCCTAAGCGATTTCACCTCCTAAAACAAACAAGAAGACACAAAGTAAGTAATCAACGACAAGTAAATGAAAATGAGATTTGGTAAGAATGGATAAGAATCCATGCACCAAGAGCTGGTCAGACGAGGTAATAATCCACCGTCATCAAACTCGAAGATGCTTGAGTCAGAGGCTTATGACTACAAACGTGCTTATACTGCAGATTCATGATGTGCGCACTGCACACCAAAACGTTCAATCACCGGAAGTAATGTATAAATTTGCTTCAAGATGTCAAGAACATTTTTGCATTTGGCCGGAAATTGTGCTGCTCCTGCTTCCTATTGAAACGCTACGACCAGGTTTCGAGTTCCGTAGGTCCGGCTCCCAATGGAGCGCGGAACCCGACATTTCTTATGTTCATGGTCGTCGGGTTTGACGCTTCGCTGCAAACCCGACCTACAGAACTACAGGATTGCCAAAAATGTCCCGCTCAAAATTGATATTGCAGCCACAGAATTAGGAACCCACCCGACGCTACGGGGAGTGTTGAAAAACCTCGGTGGTTGTCATTCTGAGCGGAGAGGCTGTGTCACAATCTTGAAATATCGTCCGCCAACGCTACAGGTTGTGGAGTAGATGTCAACGATCCCACCACAAGGGGACTGTTGAAAAAGTCCGGTGGTCTGTCATTCTGAACGCAGTGAAGAATCTGGCGCACTTGTCCTGTAACGAATTAGGGATTCTTCGTCGCGCTTCGCGCTCCTCAGAATGACAGTCATGGAGGTTTTTCAACAGTCCCCAAGTGGTCGGGCACCCCACGCTGAGACCAATTGCGACACAGCCTCGGAGCGAAGAATCTAGCGCACCTGTCCTACAACAACTTGGAGATTCTTCGTCGCGCTTCGCGCTCCTCAGAATGACAGTCGTGGATGTTTTTCAACAGCCGCTACGCTCTGCGTGGGCTACACCGTTAAGGCTTTGTCAATGCTTACTTGCTGTCCGCCAGTTGGTTAGGTTTCATTGGACAAACTGCAATTATTAACGATAATAAATAATTTTGGCAATCGTCGCCACCATTTCCACTGTTTTCGCAGTGTCTCGTCGCCCGGCATCCGCTTCTCACCAATCGATCACTGGCGGGAAATCATATCTAACCCCTTGCTTCATATTGTCATATCAGCCTCCGGCAAACGCAGATAAGGCATGCTGTGGCCATGTAGGTAGAGTGTGATCTGAGCAGCAAACCGCAGCAGCTCAGAGATCCGCCAGACGGTGACCTATTATTAATAATGTAGGACAAGGACTGGAGGAAAGGGAGCCCAGATGGTCGGTTGAAAAAGCAGCCGGTTGAGCGCGCCGGCAGAAATCATGAGGTTGTCTCATAAATTACGCTTTGAGCACAGAAGCCAAGCATGGCGCGCTATGCGTAGGGGTCACTCTTGCGGCCACCCGCATGAGCATTGGGTCTCAGGACAAACCTGTGGGCGCACCGCCGTGCGCCCCTACAAAAAATCCTTCCGTCCATTGGCGGAAATCGTACTTATTGGACAGCCTCGGGATTCCTGACGCCGCCTGAAAACAGCGCGCTGTATTATCAATAATAGCAGAAGATAAACTTCTTGACCAATCCTAAAAATTGCGTACATTAATATTGCTATGAAGCTGAGTTTCAGGCAACTTATGAGAGCGATCCGCGAGCGGTTCCAGCGGCATGCCGATCCGGAAACCCAGTTCGAGATGATCAACGACGCGCTAGAGGAGGGGGATTTTGAGACCGTCCTCCAGGAGACCGATAAGATCATCTCCCGGTCGCGGTATGTCTCCAACTTCAGCGGTCGCCTGCTGGCCAAAACGCGATTTTTCAATTCGTCCGAGGAATACAACAATTACCTTCGGTGTCATCCGACGCAGTCCTATATCAGTTGGGAGTTCCCGCTGGCTCCGGAAGCGCATTTTCAGCGCGCCCTGGTTTTCCAGAAATCGGGGCGTCTGAGATCGAGTCGCGAAGAGATTGAAAAATCCCTTATGGAGTTCCCCGATTCGGCGAAGTATCTCGTGGAATTGGGCTTCATTCTCTTCAACATGAAGCAGTATTCGGA
>JBAVNP010000049.1:0-2133 GCA_049691175.1 Sedimentisphaerales bacterium | reverse complement strand
CCCCTATAAAGAACCCGTCGTAAAACGACGGGGGTAAATATTTTTGATATTTAATCCTTCGACTTCGCTCAGGACAGGTTTTCGTTATGGTGCAGTTTATATTAGGCAGAAGCGGGGCAGGCAAGACAACGCTTTGTATAAAGCAGATTATTGATTGTCTGCTTAACGGCGGCGAAAATAATCTTGTTTTTCTTGTGCCGGAGCAGGCTACATATCAGGCTGAAAGAGCAATCCTAACGGTTCGACAAAGCTCACCGCAGGTTAACAGCAAAATAAAAGGTTACAGCAGACTGCATATATTATCTTTTCAGCGGTTATGTTACCGTATTTTCGGCAAAAACTTGGCCGCAAGGCCGCTTACACAGCAAGCAAGGGATATGATTGTTCATCGTTTGCTTTGTGAAAATGCCGCCAAGCTCAAAGTTTTTTCCTCGGCGGCGGCAAGTGTCGGCTCAGCCGTCAGAATCGCAACTGTCCTGGCTGAACTTCAGCAGCAAAGCAAATCGCCTGACGATGTTGATAAACTTATTCAGCAGCTTAAAAATTCCTCGGAATTAACAGCCGGGAAACTCACTGATATTAATCTAATTTATAAACAATATCTTAATTTTGTAGAGGGAAATTTCTTAAATAACGATAATCAGTTAAATCTTGCCAAAGATTCAGTTGCGCATACGCCATTTTTGAAGGATTGTTTGCTGTGGGTTGACGGCTTTGCAGGTTTTACGACTTCGGAATTGCTTTTACTGACTGAGCTTTTGAAGGTTTCCGCATCGTCAAAGATAGCGTTATGTATCGACCCTGCAGCGTTACAAGAAGATTGGGCAGGCATTTTTGAACCCACCCAAAAAACTTATACTGACCTTCTTTCGCTGATTAAGTCTCTCAATTTAAAAGTTGAAAAACCTGTTATTTTGACCGAATCAAAGCGTTTTAATAGTTCAAAGGCGTTAACTCATCTTGAGAAAAACATTTTCAGTTTTGACTCGGTGCCGCCTGTTTCATCACAGGACGGCATAAAAATTACAGCCTGCGCGAAGACAAGACTTGAAGTAGATTTTGTTGCAAGGCAGATTTGCAAACTTGTAAGAGAGAAAAATTTCCGCTGGCGCGATATAGCCGTGATTGCATCTGATATTGATGAATATCGTCATTACATACAGGCTGTTTTTAATGATTTTGATATCCCGTTCTTTATTGACCGCAGGCGAGACCTTCAGCAATACCCGGCAGTAGAATTAATAACCAGCGCGCTTAAAATTGCGACAGATAGATTTACTACCCCAGACGCAATAAATTATTTAAAGAGTGATTTAGTGCCTATAAGCAGAGCAGAGGTTGACAAACTTGAAAATTATTGTTTGGCCTTCGGCGTTGAGGGTATTGATTGGCTGAGGACAAGCAAATGGGATTTTGCACCGGCAAAAGATGTTTTCGACAATGAAGAAATCGAAAAAATACGATTAAAGGCGACAGAACATTTATTACAGTTTAGGACTCGACTTCAAATCGCAGGGGCAATTAATGCAGAGAACTTTTGTGCCGCACTTTTCGCCTTTTTAGATAGTTTAAATGTCAGGGGGCAGCTTGCGGAATGGACAAAGGCCGCATTTGAGACGAAAAGGCTTGATGAGGCTCAATTGCATCAGCAGTTTTTTGCTCAGTTTACACAATTGATGGACGATTTTGTTTTTATCTTTAGGAACAGTTCGCTTTCAGCGAAACAATACGCCTCGATAATCGGTTCAGCGTTTAGTCAGATGACGGTAGCTTTAATTCCGCCTGCGATTGACCAGGTTCTTGTCGGCTCGATTGAAAGAAGCCGGCACCCCGATTTGAAGGCTGTTTTTCTTATTGGCGCCACCCAGCAGCAGTTTCCTATTCCGGTTTATTACGATAATATTCTTAACGACAGCGACCGCAAAATTACTTCTGATGCCGGTTTTGAACTGTCCCGCACCGGTTCGATGCAGCTTATCGAACGCAGGTATCTTGCTTATATCGCCTTTACCCGTCCGAGCCGTTTTTTGTATATTACGTATCCTTTGGCCGATGAGAAGGGTTCTGAAGTCCAGCCCAGTTTTCTCGTCAGCCAGTTAAAAACATTATTTACCGACCTGCACGAAGAAAAAT
>JBAVNP010000048.1:0-10321 GCA_049691175.1 Sedimentisphaerales bacterium | reverse complement strand
GTCGGTTTCGGCTCTGCTGTTATGTTTCTGTTCCTCAGGGCTCCCGATATTGCATTGACTCAGGTTGTCGTTGAGGTCCTCGGTCTTGTAATTTTGATAAGAGTCGTCATATCTCGCGACAAAACCTTCATTAGCGGCGAAAGAGAATTTTTCGCCGTGGTGGTTTCGATAGTCATATTGTTTTTAATCTTTCTGGCAGGTACGCAAATCTTTGAAAGTCTGTCCTCATTCGGCGATGCTGTTTTTGCTCGCACGGCAGATTCAGCATCAAAGGTTTATCTTGAAAACGGCGTAAAGGCTACGGGAGCGGCAAATATCGTAACGGCGATCTATCTTGACTATCGCGCCTATGACACCCTCGGCGAGGCTACGGTGCTGTTCACCGCAGTAATCGGGGCGGTTGTAATACTGCGTAAGAAAAGCAGAAAGCTTTTATTTGAAAAGGACCTGCAATGAAGGGTATGACAATAATAGTAAAAACCGTAAGCAGTTGGATAAAGGTGCTGGCCTTTCTGTTCGGCATTTATATTATACTTTTTGGTCATCTGACGCCGGGCGGCGGATTTTCCGGCGGTGTTATAATTGCTGCTTCTTATGTTCTGTTGCTGCTGGCCTTCGGCAGAGAATATGCCGAGAAGAATCTTTCACTGCCGATTGCATCAAGACTTGATTGTGTGGCAGCTTTTCTTTTTGCTGCTCTTGCACTGTTTGGCTTTATTTATGGTGCAGGCTTTTTCTTTTACAATTTCCTGCAGCAGAAATTTATGGCCGATTGGGGCGCAGCAGGCAGACTCATAAGTGCCGGTACGATACCTCTGTTGAATATCTTTATCGGTATGAAGGTCGCAGTTTCGTTATTTATGGTAATACTCGTGCTTTCTGTTTTCAGACTTGAAAATGTTCCGACTGATGGTCAGGAGTAAATTGAGATGTTATATTCGCTTTGCTTTATATTATTTATGCTTGGTCTTTACTGTGTTCTTGTTAAAAAGAATATGATTAAAATTGTCATAGGCCTTTCACTGATGGAATATGCAGTCAATCTGTTTCTGATAATGCTCGGCTGGCGGATGGTTGCCGATGGCGCTGTTGCTCCTATTGCAACCAGCGGTGATTTGCTCGACAAGGCCGGCACTGTCTCACAGTTGTTTGTCTCGAGAGCGGTTGACCCTTTGCCGCAGGCCCTTGTTCTTACTTCAATTGTAATTGGCCTGGGCTCTCTTGCCCTTATGGTCGCTATATGTATAAGAACGTATGAAAAGTACGGCACCTTTGATATAACACGAATCAGGAGGCTTAAGGGATGAGTATTCCATTGCCTTTATTTATTGCTTTACCGCTAGCCACAGCTTTCCTGCTGCCGCTGTTTGGCACAAGGGCAAAAGGCCTTGCCTCTTTTATTGCAAGTCTGGTAACGATGATATTACTTGTTATGTCTGTATTTTCCTTTGGCAGATTTGAGGTGTATTATATCGGCCGCTGGACGATACCTCTTGGAATAAATTTGGTCCTTGACGGTCTAAGCGCCATGATGCTGCTGACTATAAGTACTGTCAGTTTTGCGGCAATGCTTTTCAGCAATCGCTATATGGAACAGTACACTGCCAAAAGCAAGTATTTAAGTCTGTTTTTACTAATGGTTGCGGGTATGAACGGTGTTGTGCTAAGCGGCGATATCTTTAATCTATTCGTCTTTCTTGAGATTGCTTCATTGGCTTCTTACGCACTTGTCGGTTTCGGCTGCGAGCATGAAGAGCTTGAAGCAGCTTTTAAATATATGGTTCTCGGCGAGGCAGCCTCAATGTTTGTGCTTTTTGGGATAGGCATAGTTTACGGTAATACCGCCTCGCTGAATATGGCTGTTATATCAAAATATGTTAGTACAAATGGTCTCAGTGGCGGCCTTGCATTTGCTCTTGCGTTGTTTGTTACAGGTTTCGGTTTAAAAGCAGCCCTTGTGCCTTTCCACGCCTGGCTGCCCGATGCACATCCGTCGGCGCCGGCGCCGATTTCAGCGATGCTTTCAGGTGTCCTGATTAAGGCACTCGGCATCTATGCACTTTCAAGGATTATCTTCAATGTGCTGGGTATATCGGTACAGATAAGTTGGGTTTTAATTACGCTCGGCCTTTTGAGTATGGTTATAGGCGTCTTTCTTGCGGTCGGCCAGTGGGATTTCAAACGTCTCCTTGCGTATCACAGCATCAGCCAGATGGGTTATGTGATGCTCGGCATCGGAATGGCGGCACTTATTTTGTCCAAAGGCGGCAATCCTGCCTGGGCTTCACTTGCGATGCTCGGAGGATTGTTTCATTTGATGAATCATGCGGTCTTCAAATCGCTGCTGTTTTTGACAAGCGGCTCTGTTGAGATGTCAACCGGCACAAGGCAGCTTAAACAGCTCGGCGGCCTTGCGGAAAAGCTGCCCATTACACGCTCGACCTGCACGATTGCCTCAGCTTCGATTGCAGGTATTCCGCCTTTCAACGGCTTCTGGAGCAAACTGATACTGGTAATTGCTGCGGTACAGGCAAAATTCTATGCTCTTGCCGCCGTTACGGTTCTTGTAAGTATAGTAACCCTCATCTCATTTTTGAAGGTGCAGCGATATGTATTTCTCGGCAGTTTGCCGGAAGATTTAAAATCCATCGTCGAACATCGCGGCCTTATGGCCTTTGCAATGATTTGTCTTGCGGTTTTGTGTGTGCTTATGGGAGCACTTGTTATTTATGAGCCGCTTCGCACAGCGGTTCTCGGCAATGCCGTTGTTGCTCTTACAGACGGTTTGGCTTATGCAGGAAAGGTTTTAAACGCTCAATAACAGGCTTTAAATTATGCGCAGAATAGTTTATTTTATTATCGCATTTGTGCTATGGCTGCTTTTGACCTGGCCTTTCGGCAGCACTGCCGGCGGGCCGACATTAGACTGGCAGGTTATCTGGGCGGGAGTTGCGGCATCGGTTGTTGTTTCGGTTCTTTTTTATGAAATCCTGCCTGTCGAGTATAAATTTTTCTTTTCACCTGTGAGAATCTTCTGGCTGCTTGTTTATATTCCTGTGTTTTTATATTATGTTATTATTGCGAATTTAGATGTTATGTATCGTATACTGCATCCGCAGCTTCCGATTAAGCCTGGTATAGTGAAGATAAAGACAAAGCTCAAAACAGCTTCAGCCCGTGTTGCACTTGCAAACTCGATAACTCTTACGCCGGGTACAATGACCGTTGATTTGACTGAAGACGGCACGCTGTATATACACTGGATTAACATAAAAAGTACCGATACTGAAAAAGCAACTGAGTATATCGCAAAACCGTTTGAATACTTTCTGGCAAAGATTTTTGAATAATTCGCAGGATTTTTTATGATAATTATATTTTGCACAGGCCTGATAATATGTTCTTTACTGTGTTTGTATCGCATCGGCAGAGGACCCACCGCAGCCGACAGAATTGTATCTATTGATATTTTGGGCATAGTTACTGTCGGGTTTTGTGCGGTGATGACTCTTATAACAAAGCAGGATTTTTACCTTAATGTCGCTCTTGCCTGGGCGCTTTTGAGTTTTATCGGTACACTTGCTCTCGCTAAGTTTCTGGAAGGAAGGAATTTCGATGACTGAACTTTTTGGCTATATTCTGATTTCAATCGGCATACTCTTTAACATTTCCGGCTGTATAGGTCTTGTACGTTTACCGGACGTTTATAATCGCCTTCAGGCTGCGACAAAATGTGTAACTCTGGGTACGATACTGCTTCTTGCCGGTGCTGCCCTGGCGGTAGGCTCAGGTGCTGTTGCTGCAAAAGCCGGTTTGTGTGCTGTTTTTATTCTGATAACCTCGCCGACTGCCGCTCATGCAATCGCCAGAGGCGCACATTCGGCAGGAGTAGCACTTACAGATAAAAGTATTATAGACAGATATGCGGAAGAAAAATAAACGGAGATAAAAATTGCGCTGGCCAAAATTAAGAGAACTCAGAGAAGCCGTGGTTGCTGTTTTTTCGCCGCGTTTTACAACGCGGTTTCCTGCCAGGCCCTGTCAGGTTCCGCCGAAATATCGCGGCAAACCCGAATTTGACGAGAAAGAATGCATCGGTTGCGGTGCTTGTGTAAACGTATGTCCCACGCAATCTCTTACAATGATTGATGATACAAAGGCAAACCCGCCTGTGCGGAAGATTATTCAGCGATACGATTGCTGTATATTTTGCGGTAACTGCCAGGATAATTGCACAACCGAAAAAGGCATTAGGTTGACGGACCAATGGGACCTGGCGACACTCGACAGGGAAAACACCAAGCAGATACATGAACATGAACTGCAGCTCTGTGAAAAATGCGGTGCGATTATTGGCACCAAAAAACATCTCATCTGGCTCTATGAGCGTCTCGGTCCTCTTGCTTATGCTAATCCCTCGCTTATTGTTGCAAAGTCAGCCGATTTAAAACACCCCGGCCTTGAAGAGCTTTCGCGGCAGGCAAAACAGGCACCGCCTAAGGACGCTGATATTCAGCCGGGCGATTTTATGAAGATACTCTGTCCTTCGTGCAAATACGAATTAAACATCAGGCTGTAAATGTCTGTCCGGGAAATTCTTGAACCTGTAAAAAATCTCAATGCAAGTAAAATAGTTATTTTCTGTATAGGCAATAGGTTAAAAGGCGATGATGCAGCGGCATGTTTCGTTTGTGATTTGCTCAAAGGCAAAATAAAGGCAGAGGTTATCGATGCAGGAAGCGTTCCTGAAAATTTTATCGGCCCAATTATAAAAAGAGCACCGCAGAATGTTATTATTATAGATGCGGTTGATTTTTCTGCTCCTGCAGGTTCGGTCAAGCTCTTTAGTCCGCAACAGGCCGAATCTTTTTCTATTTCAACTCATTCGGTTTCTTTGAAACTCTTATGTGATTGTATCAGCAGTGAAATTAACTGCCGGTTTTTTCTTATAGGCATACAGCCTAACAGAACAGATTTAAATGCTCCTATAAGTGATAAAGTTCAAGATGCCGCTTCGAGTCTTGCTGCTGAACTAATCAGGATATTCGGTTAACATTTTCTCATCTCGAAGGAGTCCGACCTTTCAACCTTCGCTTCCTTTAGGGCAACTATCTGACATTTTGTGAGAGCATATTTTAAACAGCTACACCCTCGGCCTTCTTGTCCGATGGTACAATTAACACTGAATATTAGATTATATATCCGACGCTTTACATATATGTCTTCAGCAAGAATGAAATAAAGTTGCCTTTTTGAATCAGGAGACAAAATGTAAATACTCAGCCAAAAGACAAATAATGCATAATTTATAGATGACTCCGTATGACCTACACAAAAATCATGTTTCACGGTCATTGCCAAAAAACAGGTAGACGAAGAATCGTACCCATAGTCCCAAATCTGTATCAACTCCTTCTTGAAGCATTCGATCAAGCTCAGGAAAATGAAGAACGAATCTGTCCTGTTTCCCGGCACGGACTCTGGCGGAATTTCCAGGTATATCGCAAGCGAGCTGGACTGGAAAAGTGGAAAGATGCTTTCAAGGTTATGCGAAGAAATTGTGAAACTGACTGGGCACAACAATACCCGCAGTACGTAGTATCGACATGGATCGGCCATAACATTCAGGTATCTGCACGGCATTATCTGCAGGTTCCAGCGGAGCTATACAAGAAGCTGCTGGTACAAACTTAACTCCAACTGCCACAAAATCAAAAACTGAGATGAGTGAGAAAAAATAAAATGCATGCAAGTCAGGAACTTAAAAGGCTTTATTAATGGGCGATATAGGATTCGAACCTACGACCTCCTGCGTGTCGAGCAGGCGCTCTAACCAACTGAGCTAACCGCCCCATATATTGCTGATTATCTGGTTTTTCGGGATAAAAATCAAGGCCTTTTTAACTTATTGCCTCAGTACTTCAAAAATCTCTTTATATTTGGGGTCAATATGATGCGGTTTCGTCCAAACAGCAAGTTCAAGGCTCTTCCTGCACGGGCAATTATCGTCACAGAGGTTTTCGCCGGACTTCAAAACAGCCTTAATCAGTTCTATCGCGTTAGCGGTCGCTTCGTTAAGATTGCCTATGATTTCCCCTAAAAGTGTTTGGGCGTCCCTTTTTTCATTTGGCTCGGCTCGACTGAGCTCGCCGAAGTCCCGCCAGCAGTCATAATCACTGACAAGAGCAATAATAGCGAAGCACATTTGCGCCTCTCTGGCCAGTTTCGCCTCCGGCATCGCGGTCATCCCGATAAGTTCGCCGCCCCATTTTTGATGCATAAGAGATTCAGCCCTTGTCGAAAACTGCGGCCCTTCCATACAAACATATGTTGCATCCGAATGCACTTTCGACTTAATACTTCCCGCGGCTTTTACAATCGCGTCTCTTAATCTGCCGCAATAGGGATTCGCAAGTTCGCAATGCACCGCGGCAATATTATCAAAAAAAGTATTCTGCCTTTTAAAAGTCTTGTCGATTATCTGACCTGCTATCGCGATATCCTTCGGCCGGATGTCCTTTTTAAGAGAGCCGACAGCGCAGCTTGAAATAACAGTGGTTACGCCGAGTTTTTTTAACGCGAAGATATTTGCCGCGTAAGGAACGGTCGATGGACTAAACCGGTGTCCGTCGCCGTGTCTGTTTATAAAGGCAATCCGGGCGCCGGAAAATGTGCCTATCAGAATCTTCCCGCTCGGCGAGCCGAAAGGAGTATCTACTGCCGTTTCACTGAAATTTACAAGCTGCTCCTGCAGTATATCGCCAAGGCCGCTGCCGCCTATTATTCCTATTAGTTCTGTCATATGTTATAATTTCCAGTCTGAAGTGCTCTTAACTAATTTGTTTTGAATAACCATACCGACAAAGGTAGCAAATATCAGCATAGCCGGCAAAAACCAGTCATAAGTGAAGACTAACGAACGGATAAAATCGGCCTTTTCTGTCTGATGCATCTCGTAACGATATAGAAGCGCCAAAACTCCTACGATTATTAAAGCGGCTCCTCCAAGACTCGTAAACATCATTACAGCGATTTTGAAAACTATAAACGAAATCATACCGCCTGCGACAATGCCGATAATTGCCCCTGCCCAGATAAACTGCTGCGGCAGCCCACAGGCATACCAGATTCCGCTTGTAACTATTCCGCCTGCCACGGCTCCGAGAATACTTACCGCCCATTTCATAAGGGGTATAGACAGAACGGCAAGCAAAGCCAGGCCGATTATTCCGCCCCACAGAACCGAATTCGGCGAATTCACCATTCCGCCGACCCTCATACCTGCGAAAAGCCCGAGCATTCCGAAACAAACTACTGTAATCACCTTAAAGACTCGCCAGCCGTAGAACAGTTAAACAGCTCCGAAAGATACGGCTATAAGGGCCTGCAGCCAGCTTAGAGAGGTTACCTGTTCCCAGATTAAATCGACAGGAACAACATTAGTGGATTGGCCGCTTGCTTGAGCGAGAATAAATAGAGCATCCATAATTATTTGTCTCCTTTTCCTTTGTCCGCCGGCTTGTCCGACGAAACTTTGGCAAAAACGGACGGCGAAAGAATAAGTTGTATCATAGTTCCGAAAATCACCATTGCTCCAAAAACAGTTGCATAAAACCGCGGCTTATCCGCGATATAAGTTATTGGCCTTGAGCCTTTGTAAAAAAGCAGCATAATCATTCCAATAAAAATAACCGCTGAGCCGAGTGCCGAAGAAACAACGGCGACAAACAATCGCGGAAACCTCAAAACGGCAAGAACCGCAATTACCGCGGCTATACCCGCTCCGGCGAAACTGACAATCCCTGCCGAGGCAATCGCGTTTTTGGCTCTGCCGACTAAATATTCCGCCGTTTTAACATTAATTTCCAGCACCGCGAAAGCGGGAATAGGGATACTGCCTATTTCATACTCCGGCCAGGTCGGATAAGAGGTAAAATTATCCGCAGTATTATAAGTTTTATTTGCCAAAATTATCATAATAATCAAGACGCCGACAATGGCGCCGAATATTCCAAACACAATCCTGTTAATAATCACTCCTGCAAGCAAGCCGATTGCGCAAGCCGTTAGAACTACGCTATGATAACCGCTGACAACAAAAACGCCTGTTCCTGCTATCATCGCTCCGGCAAGTGCTCCGACTATTCTGCGCCAGCGCAGACCTGCAAGCCAGATGCACAAGCCTGTCAGAACTACCAGTATTCCGGGACCCGTCAGAAACTGCCCCTGAAATTTCTGGGCAAGACTCTGATAATATTCCAGAGCTTCGAGCATAGCGGTATCTGCAAAAATGGTTAAAAAGGAACTGTAACTATTATCGGCCTTCTGCGTGCAAAGCCTTTAATTTGGGTAATTTTGCGGAAAAGTATCTGAAAATGAGGATTTTAACATAACAAATGCGGATGAGAGGAGTCGAACCTCCATTCCCTTTCAGGAACAAGAACCTGAATCTTGCGCGTCTGCCAGTTCCGCCACATCCGCTTAAAAGACAATGATTAAATTAACATAATTTTCGTATTTTATCAACCAATTCCTTAACGTGCTGAACCGAAACGGCAAGCTCCTGCTTCTCCTTTTCGTTAAGGTCGAGTTCAATGACTTTTTCCACGCCGTCGGCGCCGAGTATCGCAGGCACGCCGACGAAATATCCGCCGACGCTGTATTCCTTATCGCAGTATGCGCAGCACGGCAGAATAGCCTTTTTATCAAGCAGAATAGCCTCTGCCATTTTGACCGCCCCCGCCGCCGGCGCGTAATACGCGCTTGTGCCCATCAGATTCACTACCTCAATTCCGCCCATTCGAGTCCTGGCCACAATATCCGCAATTGTTTTTTCATCTAACAATTCCGTCAGTGGAGTTCCTAATACGGTGGCAAATCTTGGCAGCGGCACCATATCATCGCCATGTCCGCCCATAATAAAGCATTTAATATCATCGGCATTGACGCCCAGCTTCTCAGAAACAAAATACACGAACCTTGCCGTATCAAGCACCCCCGCCATTCCCATTATTTTATTCTTCTCAAAACCGCTTACTATCGCCGCGGCGTTAACCATCGCATCGAGCGGATTGCAGACGACTATTACGAAACTGGCCGGCGAATATTTGACAATTTGCTGCGTTACACTTTTTACAATCTCGGTATTCTTCGCAAGCAAATCGTCTCTGCTCATACCGGGCTTTCTCGGCAGGCCGCTTGTAACTATAACTATATCGCTATCGGCGGTCTGCGACCAATCGGTAGTGCCGGTGATTTTACAGTCGTATCCCAATATCGGCCCGGCCTGAGCCATATCAAGTGCCTTGCCCTCGGCAAGTCCTTTGACAATATCGATAAGGACGATATCCGCCAGTTGCTGTTTGGCGGCTATAAAAGCCGCCGTTGCGCCAACATTGCCGGCACCGGCAATTGTAATCTTTTTTCGTGCCATTAAATACCTCCATTATTGTAGCCACTAAGACACAAAGGCACTAAGTTTTGAATTAATTAAAATATAAAAAGATGTGATTGTCCATAGTTTTTTGCAACAGAACCAATGATTTCTGCTCTATCTTAACCTGAGATCGTATGTCTAATGAACTTCTCAACTCTATAGACAATTGCTCCAAATGTTTGAGCAGTCAAGCCAACAAACATAGAAACTATTGATGCGATCCATATGTTTTTAACAAATAGACCACACAAAATTACTACTAATACAGAGATAATGAATGCTCGAACAATAGCTATAGGCACAGGGACACCAAATATTGGTTTGAGTATTACAAATGGGTTTTTTTGTCGCTTAAGTCTTATTCCTTTAGCAGAAGTACTAATAAATATACCTGGATCAAAATCGTCATTTAGTTTCGTGCATAAGTATGTAAAACAAATTTTTTGACCTCTATTGAAAACTGGTACGTTATACTCTCGGCTATGATTATACTCTTCTTGTTGTAGTGCGGATGCAACTTGTCCTTCCGCTACGTACATTTTTTGTTTATAACTATCTGACCATAAAACAGCATAAGGTGAATTTAGAATCTCAGCTTTTTCATTTAATATTATTGTTTCGGGACCAGAATAAAGTTTGAACTCTATATTTTCGTAGTCTTTTGACGTAGAGTTCTCGACTGTTATTGTATAAGAATACAGATTTCTAACTGCATGTCCTTGCCAATTAACCCTAACAGAACCAAATATAGAATCATCTGCTGACAAACCAATTCGGTTAAAGAATGTGATATAACCAAATACCCCTGATTTGTTTCGTATGTTGGTAATAATGATAGTTATAATTGCACCAATAACTGATGAAATTGCCGCAACAACGAGAGGG
>JBAVNP010000047.1:0-6113 GCA_049691175.1 Sedimentisphaerales bacterium | reverse complement strand
CAGTACCACTACATCGAGCGATTTCGAGGCATCGCTCATTGGCAAAGATTTTAAAACGTCTTTATTCTTCAAAGAGATAAAGTAAAAGCTTTTGCCGTCATAAATGCCGAAAGCATTTTGACCTTGCTCGAAAGCCCTGCTGAGCCGTTTCATCATTAACGACTTTGCCTTTTCTTTCGTTTCAGATTTTTTGTATTCGAATTCAGTTATTTTAAAATTCGACTGCAATTTCTTTATCAGTTCGTCAGTATTATAATTTTTCAGATTCCCCACAAGCCTGTGTGTCGGCAAAATTACAAGTCCCTTATTATGGACGTTGACAAACGCCATCATAAGCCACTGCGCCGCGGGATTCTTTGTCAGATTATAATAATTCATCGCTGTCTCATAGCGATGATGACCATCTGCAATCAAAACCTCTTTTTGCGCCATCAGTTTTACAAGCGATTTTGTATCCTCTTGCGAGTCGATTGGATACAAACTGTGTTTTACTCCATCGTCATCAACAAACTCGATAATGCTCTTTTTATTTGCTGTCGCTTTTTCAATGATTTTGTCCGTCTCCTGCTGCGGGTCGTCATAAAGCATAAAAACAAGCTCGAATTGCGCCGCTGTCGCCTGCAGAAGTTTTAGTCTGTCTGCTTTTGGCCCATCTAATGTTTTTTCGTGAGGCCTGACACCTGCGCCGAACTGCGCAAGTTTTCCCAGCGAGATAAAACCGCTTCGCTTGTTTTGTTTTCCGGCGACTTCAAATCGCTGAACGTAAGCGTAAATCGTTTCCTTTTCGTCCTGCTTTAAAGCTTTTTTATTCAGCCAGTCCGCCAGGTATTCAGCCGCCCGGCTGTACTGATTTTTTTTGCCGTTATCAGTCGGTTCTGTCTTGCCCAGAATAATTCTGATAATGTTGTATGGGTTCTGTTCGTAGAGTTTTTTCTGTTGGGCTGGATTGATAACATCATAAGGCGGCGCAATGCACTTGCCGTTGTCTCCGACAACGTCAGGATTAAACCGGTACGCCTTAAATGCCTTTATTTCCATATTGTTTTATCTTTGAATAAATGATTAAATTCATTCCGATACGAGGTGCGTATTCTACCAAACCCGTTCTTTAATTTCAATAGCCGAACATTAAAATTATACATTATTTTTTTATTCGGCTTATTGGCAGCAACAACGCCTAAAGATATGTTCCATTTGGCACAATAACTAAAAACTGGCAAATTGATTTGTTAGGCAGTCTGAGCCTGCGAGCCGGAATTATGCTGGCAAACACCGCTAATCGGTATATTATTACTAACTTACGTGAAAAGGAAAAAATATGTATTGTCCAAAATGCGGATTAGAAAATTCTGAAGATGCGAAAGTATGTATATCCTGCGGCCAGCTATTGCCGATGGAGGAGATACCTTTGCAGCCGCAAATTCCCGCTAAAACCAGTACTCTGGCGATATGGTCGTTTGTGCTTGCGATTATGGGGTTGTTTACCTTTATGATTACGGCTCTGCCGGCCTTTATTTGCGGTATCATCGGTCTTGTCAAAATCGGCAGGAGCAACGGTCAATTAAAAGGCACCGGCCTTGCTATAGCCGGTATTGCGATACCGTCAGTTTCCGGATTATTATTTATTCCGATAACGCTGGCTATTTTAATGCCGGCACTCGCCCAAACAAGACATTTAGCTCAAAGCATAATGTGTGGAACAAACCTTTCCGGACTTGGCAAGGCTATGATAGTTTATGTTGAAGACCATAACGATATGTATCCATCGGCAGACAATTGGTGTGATTTACTCGTCAAAGATTGTAACGTAACTTGGGAACAATTGCGTTGTCCCGCTGATGATAAAGAAGAAAACAAATCAAGTTATGCCTTTAACATTAATCTTGTCGGCAGAAAGGCATCGAAAGTGCCGCCTGATACGGTTTTGCTTTTTGAGACAAATCCGGCAGTTAATCCTGTCGGAGGGCCGCAACTTCTAAACACAGAAAAACATCAAGGCGATGGATGTAATATCTTATTTGCTAATAGCCACGTTAAATTCATAAAATCTGAAGAACTTTCAACTCTTCGCTGGAATCCGGAATAGGAATAACGGCTATTTTGTAGCAGTTTTTACTCTTGACTTAATTTAGTTTTGAGTGAAAATATAGGAGACTTGGAAAAGGTCGAATTGATACGAAAATAAAGGAATATTTTTTAAGGAGAACACAAATGTTGCGTAAAATTCTGACAATTGCATTCGTTGCCGCCTTACTTTTCTCATTTGGTTGCAAGAAGAAAGAGGCGGCGCCGGCACCGGCAGCCGCACCTGAAGTCCAAAAACAGGTTGAGCAGGCAGGCAAGGAAGCCGCAAAAGAAGGTGAAGCCGCGAAACAAGAGGCCGGCAAAGCAGTAGAGGAAGCTGGCAAGGAAATCCAAAAAGACGCCAATGCTAAATAGTCCGCAAAAGCAAACAACAAAAAGGCGAGACCCTGTCTGCCAAACGAATAAACAAGAAATATTTTTTAAGGAGAATACAAAATGCTGCGAAAAATTTTGACAATTGCGATTGTTGCCGTAATACTTGTCTCGTTCGGCTGCAAGAAGGCTGAAAAAAAGGCTGCACCGCCGCCTGCTCCAGAAGCTCCCGCGGCAGACGTCAACGCAAAATAACCCGCAAAGATAAACATGAAAGGGCAGGCCTATCGCCTGCCCTTTCTCGTGCTACGTAGCGAAGCGCTACTTCGCAGAGTAGCATTGGATCTGCGAATCAAATCCGGCTAAAAGCCGGGCTCTTGGGGTTGCTCTATGACTGTTTCACGGCCGGATTATTCAATAATTATCCCTGCCTTCAATGAGGCGGCGTATTTAGGCAGCACTCTCACATCCGTGAAAAATGCACAAAATTCTCTTGCGCACCGGATTGGCGAAGTTATAGTAGTCGATAACAATTCAACCGATAACACCGCTCAAATAGCGAAATCTCTCGGCGCGACGGTAGTCTTTGAACCAATAAATCAGATTTCGCGCGCCAGGAATTGCGGCGCAAAAGCGGCAAGTGGTAAATACCTGATTTTTCTCGATGCCGATACCGCTCTTTCAGAACAGCTTTTGGGCGAAACATTAAAATTACTCAGCACCGGCGAAATCGCCGGCGGGGGCACAGTTCTCGACACCTCCGGAACAAAACTTTTAAGGGTCAAACTCCTGATTTGGTTTTGGAATTTCATCTCACGATTTCGGAAACTGGCCGCGGGATTGTATTTATTCTGTTTAAAAGAGGCCTGGGAAGATATCGGCGGTTTCGACGAAACTATTTACATCGCGGAGGAATTGATTTTTTCCAAGCACCTCAAAAAATGGGCTAAAGAGCACGGCAAAAAATTCTGTATCCTCGATATTCCCATCCGGACTTCTCTGCGGAAGTTTTACTGGTTCAGCTATAGAAAAATGATTTTCAATCTCGCCTTCGGGTTTTTCGTAAAAGGCAACAAAGACAAATGCAGCGTCTGGTATGAACGAAAACCCCCTCAAAAGCCAAATCAATAAGTATTTAAACAATCTCGCATTTCTGCTATAATCCTGTCCTGTTACGAAAATTATTCTCATTGGAAGCAATATGGCATTACCTGTAGTCGCTATAATCGGAAGACCAAACGTGGGCAAAAGCTCGCTTTTTAACGTCCTTGCCGGCGAGATGATAAGCATCGTCGAGCCGACCGCAGGCGTTACCAGGGACCGTGTAAGCACAATAATTGAGCACAATGACCGTTATTTCGAGCTTGTGGATACCGGCGGCTACGGCATCGTCGATTCAGACCGGCTCAAGGAGCATATCGAAAACCAGATAAAACAGGCGCTCGAGCTGGCAGACCTTGTAATCTTCATAGTTGACATCCGCGACGGCTTAATGCCCCTCGATGAACAAATTGCCCGGCTTTTGAGAAAGAATAATCTCAACGTAATTCTCGTCGCCAACAAGGCCGATGAGGCGAAAATGTTTCCATCAGCGGCGGAATTTTCAAAGCTCGGCTTTGGACATGCGTTTTGTGTCTCAGCGGCAAACAATCTTAATCAGCAGGTTCTTGTTGAGAAGATAATTGAGACGCTCAAAGACCATATTTCTGAAAAGCCGCGGGATGTCGAAATGAAAATCGCCATCGTCGGCAAACGCAACGCAGGCAAGAGCACTTTCACAAATGCCATTGTCGGCGCCGACCGCGTCATTGTAAGTGAAATCCCGGGCACAACACGCGATTCGGTCGATATCCGCTTTGAAAAGGACGGCAAAACCTTTATTGTTATCGATACCGCAGGCGTAAGAAAAAAAAGTTCCGCTGAGAAGAATAGTATAGAATTTTACAGCTACGTTAGAGCCGCCAAATCCGTTCAGCAGGCCGATGTGGTGCTGCTTCTTATTGATGCTGCCGAGCCTGTCTCACAGGTTGACAAAAAACTCGCCGGCCTTATCGCCGAAGAATACAAGGCCTGTATTCTTGTGGTGAACAAATGGGACCTCGCCAAGGGAAATGCATCGAGCGATGATTACGCCGATTATCTCGGCAAACTTTTGCCGCAGTTAAGTTACGCCCCGATTGCGTTTACGACCGCTACCGAGAGCAGAAATATCCAGTCGGCGCTTGACCTTGCCCGCGAGCTTTATAAGCAGGCGACAACAAAAGTCTCCACGCCGCGGCTGAACAAGGCTATTGAGCAGACATTCTCACAGCGTCCCAGCGGCAAGAGAGGAAGTGTTCAGTTCCCGAAAATCTACTATGCGACCCAGGTTGCGATAAAACCTGTTACCCTGCTTTTGTTCGTCAACAAAACGGAGTTGTTCGATGAAAATTATAAAAGGTTTCTCATCGGCCGCCTTCGCGACTCTTTAGGTATTGCCGAAGTCCCCATAAGATTATTAGTCCGCCCGAGAAGAAGAGAAAAAACAGATGGTTCCGCGGACCGGCCTGTCCGACGAGGCTTTAGCAAAGGCAGAAGTAAACACTGAAAAGCCGGCTGGATGTACTCGCTTCTATTGATATAACCACTTGCAAATACCGGTCTTATGCGATTTTCGTTTGGCATGGAATTTTTTATGAAAATTTGTTATAATGGTAGTTGCGAAAAGCGGATAAGAGTTTTAAGGAGAAGAAGAAGATGAAAATAGGAATAAGGATTTCAATTCTTTTGGCTATTCTATTTTGTTCCACCTTTGCCTTTGCTGACACGGACTTTTATCAAGATTATACAATAGATAGCGGCGTTTGGACGGGTAATAACTTTGTTCACGGTATGGCTATTTTAACAGTAAACGGTGGAGATATTCTGAGTATCTCTGCTTTGGATTCCAGTACTGTAGATGTAAATGGCGGCGTCATAAGTACAATCTTTTTATATGAGTCGGAAAACGCTACCATTAATTTGTATGGCGGAAACTTGACGACAGGTTTTCATGGTCGATTTACTATCCCAAACGCAATAAACATTTATGGCAAAGATTTTTTCATAACGCAAAATGGAGATAATGCGTATTTGTCTGGGAAATGGGCAAATGATTCTGATTTTAATTTTTATTTTCTACGCTCAAACGGTCTCCCCGATATTGTAACTTTACATATCATTCCTGAACCGTTTACTATCTTGCTTTTAGCTTTAGGAGTAGCATTTGTTCCTCATAAACGAACTTGATTATCATCAATGAGTATTAATACTCTTTTCAAATCTTTTTTATAAAAAAATAGGGGACGTTTACCTATTTTTTAGTTACTAAAGTTTGTGAATAAGTGTTTCGATTACGGAAGATTATTTTGCTGCTGATGTTAATTGTGAGCCGGTGCTGTTTTCCGGCGAGGCATTGACATTTGGAGCCGACCCAAACGAATCATAAAAAGGAATTTCTAAAAAATGTAAAGGAATCGCAGCAGCGTTTCCGCCGCAGGCGGGTAAACTTCGGGGCTATTGTCTTAAAAATACGCTTTTTTTCTCTTTTTGACTCCAAAGTTACCCTTATTTTCTGACGATAAATCCCGATAGATGGCTTGCCGGGCGCCTTTACGCCCTATAATAATAAGGACAGAGCACATAAATAAAGATGGAACGTATTATTATAGATCTAACCTTGATAATAGGTCTTTGGC
>JBAVNP010000046.1:0-10799 GCA_049691175.1 Sedimentisphaerales bacterium | reverse complement strand
GATTTGTTTACCGTCAATAATTTTGGCTGGCATCTTTTCTCCAAAAAAAATCCTAAACAAATTATAAATTAAAAATTTAAATTTTCCAAACAATTTTGAACATTTGAATCCCCGTTTTCACGAGGATAAGTTTTGAAGAATGGCGTCGATGTTGACATTATCACGCAGAAGGTCGTAAGTTCTGGCGATTTTGTCGGTGTCCTTAGAGCGAATTTTAAAGTGCAAATCCTTCATTTTAGCCGTTACGGTAAATGTGTCCTCATCTGTAAGAAGCACCGGAATAGTGCTCCTTAAAAGAAGCGAAAGAATAGTCGAGTCCGGCTTTAAGCCGCCGGTAAGAACAAGGCCGCCGCTGCATAATTTGTCGTGAAAATCGACTGACTCGGATAATGCCAAAGTAAGCAATATATTGTCGATGCGGTCGCCGGGCGTGATTATCAGGGTGTTTTTATCGATGTAACGAATTACGTTCTGCGGTTCCATCGCGGCGACGACAGTATGCCCGATTTTGTTGGAAAGCAATTCATGGCCGCAAAGCACGTCATATTCAAGCTCCTCGGCTACCTGCCCAACACTGAAAAAGGAAAGCGATGAATCGTAAGGAACATGGCCGACGAGCTTTGTGCCGATAAGCTGCAATCCTTTCGGGGCAATCGTAAGAATTTTTTCATATTTGTTCGGATAGATTTTATTCAAAATTACGCCGATGATGTTTACGTTATATTCCTTGAACAAAGCAAGAGACATAGATACTTCATCTATCGGTCTGCCGATTCCGCCGGCTGAGACTATAATGACATTTGCGCCGAGCATCTGCGCGACACGGGCATTCGACAGGCCGAAACAGCTGCCGACGCCGGCGTGGCCTGTGCCTTCGACTATAATCATAGGATGTTTTTGCGTCAGCTTATTGAAGCTACTCATTATTCGCTGCTCGAGCGGGGAGACATCAGGATTTTGAATGAATTTCGAAGTAAAGCCTTCTTCGACGGCGATGGGACTCATATCGGAAGGGTTGTCTTCAAAACCAAAGGCCTGGTGAGCAAGCACAGCATCCTCGTCAATGTTATGACCCTCATACTGGACATAACGCTGGCCGACAGGCTTGAAGTAGCCGGGATTATAGCCTTGTTTCCGCAAATGCTGAATCAAGCCGCATATAACGGCGGTCTTGCCGCTGTCCTGGCCGGTTGCGCTTATATAAAGTGGTTTCATACAGGTATTTATAGTGGACAAACGTAAATTTTACAAGTATAAGCTCAAATTCGGCAAGTAAAGTTTAAGGTTGTATAACTTATTAGGAGTGAACAACTTACATCAATTTAGGCAAAATAATGTCAAAATTTATTCCTTAATGTATAATTAACCGAAATTCATATATGGTAAAAAGAATAGCGATACTCGGTTCGACAGGCTCAATAGGCAGAAATGCCCTGCGGGTTATAGAGGCGCTCGGCGCCAATTATGAAGTGGTCGTTCTTAGCGCTCACAATAACGTCAAACTGCTCGCCGAGCAGGTGAAGAAATTCAAGCCGAAAACGGCGGTAATTACCAATCCCGAAAAGTTTGATGAATTCAAGGCTTTGGCAGGCGGCGACAAAACCGAGATACTTTATGGCGAAAAAGGATTAGTAACTGCCGCTGCCGCAGCGGATGTTGATATTGTCATAGCGGCGATTGTCGGCGCTGCGGGACTCGAAGCAATTCTATCAGCGGCAAAGGCCGGCAAGACCCTTGCCATAGCGAATAAAGAGCCGTTAGTTGTCGCAGGCGAGCTGCTGACGAAAATCGCAAGAGAAAATAACGCTAAATTATTGCCGATTGACAGTGAACATTCCGCCATTTTCCAGGCAATACAGTCAGGAAGTCCGAAAGAAGTGAACAGAATAATCCTGACGGCAAGCGGCGGGCCTTTCAGGGGCGCCACCGCTGAGCAGATTCAAAATGTAACGATTGAGCAGGCGCTGGCGCATCCGACGTGGAATATGGGCAAAAAAATCACGATAGACTCGGCAACGATGATGAACAAGGCGCTGGAAGTAATCGAGGCGAGATGGCTGTTCGATGTGCCGGTTGAGAAAATCGAGGTTCTTGTTCACCCGGAATCCATTGTTCATTCGATGGTCGAATTTGTCGATGGCTCAATAATCGCCCAGATGTCTGAGCCGGATATGTGTCTGCCGATACAATATGCCCTGACATTCCCCAAGCGGGTAAAAGGCATAACAAAACATCTGAGGCTGGAGCGAATAGGGAAATTAACCTTTGAAAAGCCGGATATGGAGGTCTTTAGGGCACTGAAGATAGGTTACCAGGTCGCACAAACCGGCGGCACAGCGACGGCGGTTTTTAACGCGGCAAATGAGGCGGCAGTCAAAGAATTTCTGGAAGGAAAAATAAAATTTGTTAATATAGCTGAACTTATCGAACGTTGTCTTGATAAACATAAGGTCAAAACTGAAGCGAGCCTGGAAGATTTGCTTTCAGCCGACAAATGGGCAAGAAATGAGGTCAAAGAATGTCTGAAAAGAAAGATATAGCATCACGTAATCTTAAAAACGCGATGTTTCTGGCGGCAATGATAGGACTGTTTATCTGGTGGGTTTATATAGATATCGGCAGGGCCGCCAATGTAATGCTCGGCATAATCGGACTTGGCGCGGTGATATTTTTACATGAGCTCGGCCATTTTATTGCGGGAAAGCTGTGCGATATAAATGTCGAGGCATTTGCGGTAGGATTCGGGCCGGTTGTTTTTGGCGTCAAAAAGCTGAAGAATTTCCTGCAATTCAGAATTCTGCCGACCATTCTTGTCAAAAGCGACGACGATGATAAAGGACTTTTGTGTTTCAGGATTCCGCTGAACTGCAAAGCCGGCGAGACAGAATATCAATTGAGAATTTTTCCGGTAGGAGGATTTGTAAAACTTCTCGGGCAGGAGGATATCGGCGCAGACAAGCCCAGCAAAGACCCCCGCTCATTTTTAAACAAGCCAATCTGGAAGAGAATAATGGTAGGGGTTGCCGGCGTGATATTCAATGTTATTGTGGCAATAGTGTTTTTCATTGTAGTTTTTACGATAGGTATCAAAATGCCGCCGGCAATTGTCGGTGGTGTTGTGCCGGGTATGCCTGCCGACAAAGCAGGCCTGAAGACAGGCGATGAAATAATCGCCGTCGACGGTAAGACAAATATTGATTTCGCAGATGTTGCGATGACAGCAGCACTGTCGGGCAGAAACGAGTCTGTTGACTTAAAGGTCAAACATAGAGACGGTATTGTAGAGGATGTGGAAATACAACCTGCGGTTTCTGACAGGGGGCTTCGAGAGTTCGGCATTTACAAGCCGGATACCCTTGAAATAGCAAATGTGTCTGAGCCTAATGTTCTGTTTGAAAACTTCGGCTTGAAGCCGGGCGATAAAATTGTAGCTGCAGACGGCAAAAAAGTTGAGCAGTACTGGCAATTTGCAGAAGTTATTAAAAACACTCTCAAAGAAGATATTTCTGTTAAGGTTCAAAGGGCGGGACAAAGTGAGTTTGCTGAGACCCGCTTTAAGCTGGGACTTACGCTGGCCAATAACTATGAGATAAAGACCGATACTGATTTGGGATGTATCTATTCAATGGTGCCGAGATTAAAGATTGCTGCCGTTACTGAGAGAAGAGTTACATTTACGAGCAGATTGGAACTGTTGCTTGGCAGTTTCGGTATCATAAAATTGGATGTCAAACCGGGACTTGAGCTGCTGGCGGGAGATATAATCATAAAAGTCGCCGACATAAATAACCCGACATTTCTTGAGCTTCGTACGTTAACAGGTGAATACGGTGATAAGTATATGCCAATAACAGTTCTGCGAGACAGGGAAGAGCTTTCCGGCGAAGTTAAGCCGGTCAAAGATGGCGATAGATTCGTTATCGGAATACTGACTGAACTTGATATTGAACATCCCATCGTTGCTAAAACAATAGTTGTCGACGGTATAGAACCGCTGGCAATTCCATCAGGAGCAGAGATAATCAGTATTAATAATGGAAAAATCTCAAACTTCTATGATGTTATCAGAATAATGAAGGCATCAGCCGGCAGGGAGATAAAACTGAAATACCGTATTGCCAACTCTGACAAGGTTGATTCTGTTGTTTTCAAGGTGCCGCAGGACGAGGCTGTCGGAGTTTCGTCGTATTTAGCTAATGACATCCCGTTTAAGCCTTTGGAAAGTCTTGTCAAGGCCCGCGGGTCTGTTGACGCAGTGAGAATCGGCATTCAAAAAACCCTGATGTTTATGGTGCAGACCTATATAACGCTGAAAGGCCTTATTTTTGGCACAATCAGTCCCAAAGGCCTTATGGGGCCGGTCGGGATGATTGCGGCAAGCTCGAAAATTATCGCTGAGCGTGAGTTCATGATATATTTTTACTTTATGGGTCTGATAAGTGCCTGTCTTGCGGTGATGAATTTTCTGCCGCTGCCGATACTCGACGGCGGACTGGTTGTAATGCTCATAATTGAAAAAATTAAAGGCTCGCCGGTGCATATAAAGGTGCAGGAATGGCTGACTTATGCCGGCCTGGCCATTATCGGAGCCTTATTTGTGCTTATTACGTATAATGATATTATAAGGGTCTTTTTCAACAGGTAGTTATCGAATGTTCGAAGACAAAGCTGATATAAACAGTATTTTGAAATGGAGGAAAAGAAATTCCTATTACTACGGCTGGATAGAAAAGATTCATAAATTTATAGTAAGACCCAACAGCAGAATTCTGCATATTGGCTGTGAGACGGGAGATTTGCTGGCCGGTCTAAATCCTTCTTATGGGCTGGGAATAAGTGCCAGCAGCGAAAATATCGAACTGGCGAAAAAAAGATTTCCTGCTATTGATTTTCAGGTTGCCGACCCTCATAAATTTAAGACGAACGAAAAATTTGATTATATAATTATATGCAATTCGCTCGGTCAGTGGCACGACATACAAAAAGTTTTTGAAAATGTGCGTTCCGCGGCAACGGCTGAGACGAGAATTATTGTAACGTATTACAATTATCTGTGGGAGTCTGTGCTTCGGCTGGGTTCTTTTTTAAGATTGAGAAGGCCTTGTAAATATCAGAACTGGCTTGCCCAGAGCGATATAATCAATCTGCTGAATCTTGCCGATTTCGACGTAATCAGACAGGATTCGTATGTTTTACTTCCCAAGCGAATTTGGCCGATAACTTCCATTTGTAATTATTTGCTTTCCCTGCTGCCGGGGTTGAAACATCTGAACCTGGTCAATCTGATAATTGCAAGACCGGCGGCTGTCCAAATACCTGAAAAAGAGCTTTCCGTGTCCGTGATAGTGCCGTGCAGAAATGAAAAAGGCAATATAGAAGACGCTGTTAAGCAAATACCCCGGATGGGTCGCCAAACCGAGATTATTTTCGTTGACGGCAACAGCACCGATGGCACTGTGGAAGAAATAGAAAAACAAATAAAGCTTCATCCGGACAGAAACATTAAGCTGCTTCATCAGGGCCAGGCAAAAGGCAAAGGAGATGCGGTGAGAAAGGGCTTTGCCGTTGCCGGCGGGGATGTGCTGACGATACAGGATGCCGATTTGACGGCGCCGCCTGAGGACCAACTGAAGTTTTTCAGGGTGTTATGTCAGGGCAAAGGAGAATTTATCAACGGCTCAAGATTAGTTTACCCTATGGAAAAAGAGGCGATGAGACTTCTGAATCTGCTCGGGAATAAGTTCTTCAGCGCCTTATTCACCTGGATTTTAGGTCAGAGGTTCAAGGATACTTTATGCGGAACTAAAATGATAAGCAGGAAAAATTATGAGCTTATTGCCGCCAACCGCGCTTATTTCGGCGATTTTGACCCGTTTGGAGATTTCGACCTGATTTTCGGCGCGGTAAAACAAAATCTTAAAGTTATTGAAATACCGGTTAACTATAAAGCCAGGACTTATGGAACGACAAATATCAGCAGATTCTGGCACGGCTGGCTTCTGCTGAGGATGAGCTGGATAGCATTTAAAAAAATAAAATGGCTGGGCAGAGGTTAACATAATGAATTTTCTGGAAATTTGTCTTCGTCCCTTTAGCAAATGGCTTGGGATGTTTGAAACAATTGTATTGGAAAAACAATGATGGATATTAAAACCGAAGAAAATCGATCTGTTGAAAAAAATAAAGTTTTGATTTTTATTGTGTGCTATAATGCGGAAGGTACCATTGAAACGGTGCTTGACCGTATTCCACAGGCAGTATGGGAGAATGAAAATTATCAGAGCGAAGCACTGATTATAGACGACCAGTCTTTCGACAAGACTTTTTACAAGGCACATAATTATTCCGAGCTTCATCCTGACCGTCATATTACAGTGTTGTATAACCCCAAGAATCAGGGTTATGGCGGCAATCAGAAAGTCGGTTATTGCTATGCTCTCCGGCAGGGCTTCGATGCCGTTGTTTTATTGCATGGCGACGGGCAATACGCCCCCGAGTATCTCGACCAGATGATAAGTCCGATTATAAATAACGAGGCTGACGCGGTTTTCGGTTCCCGGATGATTAACCGCGTCGATGCTCTTAAAGGGCGAATGCCCCTGTATAAATGGGTCGGCAACCAGATTCTAACTTCTGTCCAGAACAGAATTATAAAATCGCAGTTGTCGGAGTTTCACAGCGGCTATCGGGCATACAGCATAAAGACTCTTTCCGAAATACCTTTCGAGAGCAATTCGAATTATTTCGATTTTGATACCGATATAATAATTCAGCTTGTGGACACAAAAAAGAGAATAAAGGAAATTCCTATTCCTACTTTTTATGGAGATGAAATCTGCAGGGTTAACGGAATCAGGTATGCGATTCGGATTATCAAATCCTGCGTGCAGTCGCGTCTGAACAAACTTGGATTGTATTATCAGCCTAAATTCGATTATCATCAGGATTCGAACGCTCATTATCAGAGCAAATTCGGATACCTCAGCTCACAGCAGTTTGCGCTGGATAGTGTCAAGGCGGGTTCAACGGTAATTGATATCGGGTGTGGGCCGGGGTTTATGGCAGAAAAACTTAAAGATAAAAACGTAAAGACTGTTTCGATTGATTTACAAATTCAGCCGCAGGCAAGAGAAAATTCCTTCAAATGCATCGAGGCCGATGTTGAAAAGTACGATTTTAATGATGATTTCGGCAAGGTGGATTATCTACTGGTTCTTGATATTGTCGAACATCTCAAATCTCTGGAGCAGTTTTTGAAAGTGATACGTCGAAGATTCTCAAAAGACAGCCCGACGATAATCATAACAACCGGTAATATTGCCTTTTTACCTATAAGATTAGGCCTATTTTTAGGAAGTTTTAATTACGGCAAGAGGGGTATTCTTGATATGGACCACGCTCGCCTGTTCACTTTTTATTCGTTAGTGAAAACACTGGAGGTTAACGGGTATGAAGTCATAAAAAAGCAGGGCATTCCGGCGCCGTTTTCGCTGGCTGTCGGCAGTGGCAAGTTTGCAGGTTTTCTGCTTTGGATTAATAAAATTTTGATTTTGATTTCAAAGACTTTATTTTCCTACCAAATTGCGGTTGTAGCAAAACCTTTGCCGACGCTGGAACATTTGCTTGATGACGCCCACAAGGCTAAAGACGAAAAAATACAGGAAATCGCGAAATTGGGTGATAAGACCTGATGAAAAAGAAAAATGCAGGAAAAGAACCCCTTTTAAACCGTAACCGAAAAAGCGGTTTCAGATATTTTACAGGCGTTTTTATTTTTTTCTGGCCGCTGGTATATTTGTTTCACCACATTTTACCAATAGACGGCCAATATACCGCGATGGGCAATGATTTTATTCTGCTGTATTATAAGTATAAGGTTTATCTGCTTGCAAGTCTGGTTGAATTTAAGCTTCCTCTCTGGTCTCCTTCCGAAGGCGCCGGTTTCCCATTTTACATAAACCCGTTTGCTCAGGTTTTTTATCCCTTAAATCTTCCGTTGGCTTTGTGGTATAAAATATCCGGGGGATATAATCCAATAGATCATCAGTTTTTTGCGATAATCGGCATTTCAATATTTGCTCTTGGCCTTTATAAATGGCTTGGATTAATTAACAAAAATACAAAAGCTGTTATTCTGAGTACTATTATTATTTCCGTAAGCTTTAAAATTACGGAAATATTGAGATTCCCCAATGCGGTGCACACGGCCGCTTGGTATCCGTGGATACTCTATGCAATTACAAAAATATTTATGAGTCAATCCCTCAAGGATAGTGTATTGGCCGGTATAGTACTTGTTTTCTCTCTTATTTGTTTTTGCACGGCAGGATATCTGTATTATGTTTATTATTCCCAATTTTTATTCGTGCCGTACTTTCTTATTTTCCTCATCAGGCCGTTTCGCCGGTATTTATTCAATATAGATTCAATTAAATGGAAAAATGCTGTTTTAACTTTTGCAGTTTGCGCGATAATTACGGCTCTTATCTGTGGTCCATACCTGTTGAGCATTAAAAACCTAATGTCTCAAACAATAGACCGGGCAGGCAAGGACTTTGGTTATTCTACACAGCATGTATTTGATTTTACCGATACAATAGGCTCGTTAGTCTGGCCGCCCACTGCACAAGTGGAAGGCTGGTATTTTTTCAGCATTACGGCGTTATTGATAATTCTTTTGTATCTGTTTACGAAAACGACGGGCAAATTCTCCTCTGATACGCATTTTTCCGGCGGAATTGCCGTAAAGGTGTTTTTTGTTCTTTGGATTGGAGTCATAAGCTACATCACTTACAATAAACATTCATATCTTTTTATATTCCTATGGAAATATATGCCGGGCTTTTCCAGTCTTCGCGTCTGGGGCAGGTTAAATATTATCCTTTTGCCGATACTGGCATGGATGCTGTCATTGGCTTTTAATCATTTTGAAAATCTAATTTCCGACTCTGTTCAAATAGAAAGCAAAAATTTCTGGAAAAGAAATCGGGCGATTCTAACGCTGATTTTGATTTATGTTGTAATCCTGGCTGTTCAGCTTTATCTGATTTTGAATAAAATGTACGATTATTACTGGCAGGAATACTTACAAAATATTTCCGGGTACAATGTATGGTTCTTGTATACAGGGATTGCGGCATTCGCTGTTATTCTGTCAATATTGGCAGTCAGTAAAAAGCGTGCTTTAGCATCGAATAAAACTTCAGCTTTGGTTGCTTTCTTGTTAATAGCTGCTGCTGTGTTTGAGATGTGGCCTGTCGGGACCCATACGTGGACCTATAATGGCGCAACCTTAAAAGAGCGTATAAATCTTAATGTTGACAGAATAAATCAGGCGTCATTTGATTACCCAAGAACATATAATAAAAACTCCTTTTTCCATGGAAATTCCATTACGCTTAGCCCTATTTTTAGTGTAGGCGTAGTAGAAAACTGGTATTTTGGCCGTTATCTAAAATTTTTAAAGGAATATTCCGACGATTTAGAAGCTCGGGAAGTTTTGCTTGGCGTAATCGGCAAACAAAAAGTATTCTTCTCAGAATCTATTGATTATAAAACAGTGAGAGATTTTTTGACGGATGCACTGCGGTATAAAAATCACGGCTTTCTGGTGTCATATACCGGCGATGAATTGGAATGGAAAATTGATGCTCCTGCGGCAGGATACCTTAGTTTTATTGATAACTGGGACAGCAGTTGGAAAGTGTTTGTTGATGGTGAAGAAAACAAGATAGAACTGCTTTTCGGCACATTTAAATCGGTTGCCGTCAAGAGAGGAGAACATCTCATAAAATTTACTTATGAACCAGGTTTGTTGTATAGATGAATCGATATGCAAATCCCAGGTAAAATCAGATGTGAACCGGCTGATAACAGAATTCCTCTGTTGCGCATACTTTTTATTGCACTCTGGCGTGTTTGTTCCATATTGTTATAATAGAGGCATATTTCTGGGCGAAGAACAGGCCATTTTAAAGTATGGACTGTTACAGTTAATTGTAACTCACAGGGACGGAGTCTGAGAAAAACGGTGAAAACTAACACGTTAAACAAGTCTCTTTAAATTTCCAATGAAGCTTATAAAGAAGAACATAGCTGCAAATTTTGCCGGGAATATATGGCAGGCCCTGATTGGACTGATTTTTATCCCGCTTTATATGAAATTCCTGGGGATGGAATGCTGGGGGCTGATTGGTATTTTTACAGCGATGCAGACCATGTCCGGTATTTTAGACCTGGGTATGAGTAATACCTTGAATCGTGAAATGGCTCGCCTGTCCGCATTGCAGGGTCGGGAACAGGAAATGCGTAATCTTGTCCGCACGCTGGAGGTATTTTACTGGAGTATCGCTGTTTTTGCCGGGATTATTGTAGCGGCGTTGTCGCCGTTTATAGCGCATCACTGGGTCAAAGCGGAACAGTTATCTCCTAAAACCGTAGAGCATGCATTTTTACTTATGGGATTTGCAATAACTCTCCAGATGCCGGTCGGATTTTACTCCGGAGGATTAATGGGGTTGCAGAGGCAGGTTCTGCTTAACGCGATTAATATCAGCACAAGCACGTTACGCGGCGTCGGAGCCGGTCTGATTTTGTGGCTGGTTTCCCCAACAATCCAGGCTTATTTTTTATGGCAAATAGTTGTCAGTGTAACAAATATCTTTTTTTTAGTGATGTTTCTTTGGCGCAGACTCTCGCCTGATGATAACAAAGCAGTTTTTCAAAAGCAGCTTCTCAAGGGTATTTGGAGGTTTGCCGCAGGAATGAGCGGGATAACGATACTGTCATTAATTCTTACC